>JADGPG010000022.1 GCA_017882545.1 Thermoleophilia bacterium | reverse complement strand
TCTCGCGCCCTCGCGCCTGGTACCAGGCGGCCACCTGCGCGCGCCCGTCGAGCATCTGGTCCAGATGCTCGAGTTGACCCACACCGATCGCAGCGTGGACATCGGAGAGCCGATAGTTAAAACCCAACCGGGAGTGCACCAGCCAGGCGCCGTCGTCGCTGCGCCCCTGATTCGACAGGCTCTTGAGCAGCAGCGCCAGATCGTCGTCGTCGGTGAGGATGACCCCGCCCTCGGCCGTCGTCAGCTGCTTGTTGGCGTAGAACCCGTAGACCGCCGGGTGCCCCCAGGTGCCGAGCTTCTTGCCGTCATAGTCACCGTCGATGCTTTGGCAGGCATCCTCGACAATCGCCAGGTTGTGCCGTTCGGCGATGTCGATCAGCGCCGGGATCTCGGCGGGATATCCAAAGATGTCGACGATCACCAGCGCCTTGGTCCTCGGGGTAATCGCGGCTTCCACCGCGGCGGGATCCATATTGAACGTGTGCGGATCGACCTCCGCGAACACGACATCGGCGCCGGTGAACAGCACCGCGTTGGCGGATGCGACGAACGAAAACGACGATGTGACCACTTCGTCGCCGGGGCCAACCCCGGCCGCGTGCAGGCACATGTGGAGCCCGGCGGTTCCGGATGAGCACGCGACGGCATGTCGCACGCCGATACGCCGCGCCCATTCCTGTTCGAACCGCGCCAGCATCGGTCCGAGTGAGAGCTGGCCCGATGCAAGCACCTGGTCGACAAGTTCGCGCTCGCGGGCGGTGATGACCGGTCGTGCCAGCGGAATCCGCGGCGTCGGCGCGCTCACGAAGCGGTACCCCTGCCGGCCGACTGGCGTGTGTGGCGACGCACCCCGTACGCGAGGCTGTCGATGAGCGCGTCCCACGACGCCTCGATGACGTTGTGGCTTACGCCGAGTGCACCCCAGGTCTCCTCTCCGTCGGAGGAGTCCAGCAGCACCCGCGTGGTCGCCCCCGTCCCCTTGTCCTCATCGAGGATGCGGACCTTGAAGTTCACCAGTTCGATGTCGGCCAGCTCCGGGATGCGCGACTCCAGTGCCGCCCGCAGGGCGGTGTCGAGGGCGTTGATCGGGCCGTTGCCGGAGCCGCGGGCCTCGACACGCTCGCCGTCGTGGACCAGCGCGATGGTGGCCTCGGTCGAGACGCGGCCGTCGGCCACCTTCTCGGTGACAACCTGGAAGTGTTCGAGCGTAAACAACGGTCGGTAGACGCCGATCTCGCGCTCGATCAGCAGCTCGAACGACGCGTCGGCCACCTCGAAGTGGTACCCCTGATGTTCGAGATCCTTGAGCCGAGCGAGGATCCGCGGAACGTCATTGCCCTCGGTCAGGTCAATGCCCATTTCCTGGGCCTTGGCGACGATGGTTCCCCGTCCGGAGAGCTCGCTCACCAGTACGTGACGCTCGTTGCCGACGGACGCCGGGTTGATGTGCTCGAACGTCCGCTCGTCGGCGAGCATGCCCGCGACGTGCATGCCGCCCTTGTGCGCGAACGCGTTCCGGCCGACGTACGGGGCCCAATTGTCCGGCTGCAGGTTCGCCGTCTCTGCGACGTAGTGGCTCAACGCCGAAAGTTCGATCAGACGGTCGTCAGGCACGGTGGCGAATCCCATCTTCAGCGTCAATGACGGGATGATGGACACGAGGTTTGCGTTCCCGCAACGCTCGCCATAGCCGTTGATTGTGCCCTGCACCATGCGCGCGCCCTCAACGACCGCGGCCAGCGAGTTGGCGACCCCGCATTCGGCGTCGTTGTGGGTATGGATGCCGATCGCCGCGTTCGGCAATGCGTCACGCACGGTCCGCACGGCGACGGTGATCTCATTTGGGAGCGTGGCGCCGTTGGTGTCGCAGAGTGTGATCCAGTCCGCTCCCGCCGCGGCAGCAACACGCAGGCAGTCGACCGCATAGTCGGGATGAGCGCCGAACGCGTCGAAAAAATGCTCGGCATCGTAGATGACCTCTTTGCCGTGTGTGCGCAGGAACGCGACGGACTCCTCGATCATTCGCAGGTTCTCGGCCCGGTCGACCTTGATCACCTTCTCGATATGCAGGTCCCAGGTCTTGCCCACGATCGTGATCACCGGCGCGTAGCACTCGGCGAGCCCGACCATCGCCGGATCGTCGGCGGCGGCGACGCCCTTGCGGCGGGTCATGCCGAACGCCGCGATCTTCGTCTCGCCCAGGTCGAGCATCTCGAGCGCGTCGAACATCTCCGCATGCTTGGGATTCGACATCGGGAATCCCGCCTCGATGTAGTGCATCCCGATGTCCGCCAGATGACGCGCGATCGCGACCTGCTCGTCGACCGACAAGCTCATGCCCTCACGCTGCAGGCCGTCACGCAGTGTCGTGTCGTAGAGGAGAATCTGTTCCATGACTACAGCTGCGTGGTTTCGGGCACGCCGACATAGTCCAGCCACTCGGCCGAACGAGGATCGCGTCCAAGGGTGGCGGCGAAGAAGCGCTCTTGGAGCCGGCGAGTGATGGGGCCCGGCGTACCGACCGGGTGGTCGTCGACCTCGCAGATCGGGCAGACCTCGGCGGCGGTGCCGGTCACGAACACCTCGTCGGCGATGTACAGCTCGGCCCGGGCCACCTCACGCTCGACGACCTCGATGCCCTCGTCCCGAGCGAGTTCGATGATGCTCGCGCGGGTGATCCCCTCGAGGATCGACGCGTTTACCGGCGGAGTGATCAGCGTGCCAGCGCGCACGAGGAAGATGTTCTCGCCCGACCCGTCCGCCACGTACCCGGAGTCGTTGAGCAGGATCGCCTCCTGATATCCGGCCTTGTGCGTCTCGATCTTGGCGAGGATCGAATTCAGGTACTGGCCGCCCGCCTTGGCGGTCGCTGGGATCGTCGAGCTTCCGATCCGTCGCCACGTGGACGTTTTCGCGCGGATCCCGTTCTTAAGGCCGTCGTCGCCGAGATATGCGCCCCACTCCCAGGCGGCGATCGCAACGTCAACTGGGGCGTCGAGGGGAAACAGACCCATCTGGCCATACCCGCGGAACACGATCGGGCGGATGTAGCACTCGCGCAGGTCGTTCGCGGCAATCACCTCGTGGACGGCGTGGCGGAGCTCCTCAAAGCTGTACGGGATCGGCATGTAGTACATCGCCGCCGACCGCTGGAGGCGCTCGAGGTGCTCCCGCAGGTGGAACACCGCGGTCCCCTTATCGGCCGCGTACGCCCGAACACCTTCGAACACCGATGATCCGTAGTGAAGGCCGTGTGACAGCACGTGCACCTGGGCGTCCGCCCAGTTGACGAGCGAGCCATTCATCCAGATCTTCTCGGCTTCCTGCATGTTCAGCGGCCTCTCGGTAACGCGGTCAGCGATTCGTCGGACAATATCCCCGGAACCGCGCAGGCGACAACACCGCCTCGCATCCGGGCAGGCGTACAGCCTATCGGGCGAGCAGCGCCACGAGCCGGTCGCCGACCTCGGTCGTCCCAAGGTCCCCGCCGAGGTCGCGCCCACGTGCACCATCGTTGAGCGCGGCCGCCACAGCGGCCTCGAGCCGGTCCGCGGCCTCGGGCGCTGCGAGCGAATACCGCAGCATCATCGCCGCCGAGAGTATCGTCGCCATCGGGTTCGCCCACCCCTTACCGGCGATGTCGGGGGCCGACCCGTGCACCGGCTCGTACAGCCCGGCCGTGCCCGTACCCAAGCTCGCCGACGGCAGCAGGCCGATCGAGCCGGTGATCATCGCGGCCTCATCGCTGAGGATGTCCCCGAACATGTTCTCGGTGACGATCACATCGAATTCCGAGGGGCGGTTCACCAGCTGCATGGCGGCGTTGTCGACGAGAATGTGGTCGAGTGTGATCTCCGGATGGCGCGCGCCGACCTCGGTCACGACTTCACGCCACAGACGCGAGCTTTCAAGCACGTTGGCCTTATCAACCGACGTCACCTTGCCACGACGGGCCGCGGCGGCCGTAAAGGCGACCTCGGCCACCCGTTCGATCTCGGCACGCGTGTACTCGCAGGTGTCGAAGGCGCGGTCGCCCTCACGCCCCCGGGCGCCAAAGTAGATCCCACCCGTCAACTCCCGGACGACCAACAGATCCGTGCCCGCGATACGTTCCCGACGGAGCGGACTGGCGTCCCAGAGCGCCTCCAGCGGCTTGACTGGGCGTAGGTTCGCAAACAGCTCGAGTCCGGCACGCAGGCCGAGCAGCCCCTGCTCCGGGCGCGGTTTGTCGGGATCGGTCGTGTCCCACTTGGGGCCGCCGACGGCACCGAGGAACACGGCGTCGGCCGCCTTGCAGACACCCAGCACGTCGTCGGTCAAGGCGGTGCCGTGGGCATCAATCGAGCAACCGCCCATGAGCTCCTGACGCCACGCGATGGACAAGCCGGCGTCGGGAGCGACAACCTCAACCGCGCGGATCGCCTCGGCAATCACCTCCGGCCCGATACCGTCGCCCGCCAGCACCACAACGTTGACCTCGCGCACACCCACCTCCGAGCAGGTTGTAGGAATCCATTCGCGACGGCGAGGCTACCACCCGTCACGCACCCCACCCGACCGGCTTCCGGGAGACCCCCCGCAGGCCGGTCGCGCGGTGGTTCAGGCGAACTGCGCGGTCGACGGACCCGAGCGCTCGCGGGCCTGCTCGTACTCGGTGATGGCCGAGTCGTCAGCGAGCGTCAGAGAAATGTCATCCCATCCGTTGAGCAGGCGCTCGCGAACGTCCGGCTCAATCTGGAACGGGAATCGCTGACCGTCCGGTGCGACGACCTCGTTGGCCGCCAGGTCGACGGTGACCGACGCACCGGGCACCGCAGTCGTCTGGTCGATGAGCGCGCGGACCTGGTCCTCCGGCAACACCACCGGCAGCAGCCCGATCTTGGTGCAATTGGTCCGGAAGATGTCCGCAAGGCTCGGCGCGATGACCGCACGGAAGCCGTAGTCCTCCAGCGCCCAGGGGGCGTGCTCGCGCGAAGATCCGCAGCCGAAGTTGCGCTCGGCGACGAGGATCTGCGCGCCCGCGTACTCGGGGCGGTTGAGCGGGAAGTCGTCGTCCTTGCGCCAGTCGTAGAACAGGAACTCGCCGAACCCGGTGCGCTCGATGCGCTTGAGGAACTGCTTCGGGATAATCTGGTCCGTATCGACGTCCGCCCGGTCGAGGGGCACCGCGACACCGGTCACGCTGGTAAATGCCTGCATTGCGCCCCCCTTTAGGCCCTGGTCAATTCGACGTCGAGACTGCGGACGTCGACGAGGTGTCCGGTGATCGCGGCTGCAGCCGCCATCGCCGGCGAGACCAGATGCGTCCGGCCACCGACCCCCTGACGCCCCTCGAAGTTGCGGTTCGAGGTCGACGCGCAGCGCTCGCCCGGCGACAGGATGTCCGGATTCATACCAAGACACATCGAGCAGCCGGCGTCCCGCCACTCGAAGCCCGCTGCGATGAAGACCTCGTCGAGACCCTCGGACTCGGCCTGCGCCTTGACCTGCATCGAACCCGGCACGACCATCGCCCGCAATCCGGACGCGACGGTGCGCCCCGCGATCACCTTGGCGGCCGTCCGCAGGTCTTCGATCCGCCCGTTCGTGCACGAACCGAGAAACACGGTGTCGATGGCGATGTCCTCCAGCGCCTCGCCGCCGCGAAGGCCCATGTACTCCAGCGACCGACGGGCCCCGTCGCGCTCCATTGCGTCGTCGAAATCGTCCGGCCTCGGGACGCGTCCGGTGATCGGAGCGACCTGGCCGGGATTGGTGCCCCACGTGACCATCGGTGCCAATGATGCGGCGTCGACGACCTCTTCGCGGTCAAACGTCGCATCGGCATCGGTGGGCAGCCGCCGCCACTGGTCGACCGCGGCGGCGTAGTCCGTCGGGGCCGCGGGGCGGCCCTCGACATAGGCGAAGGTCGTCTCGTCGGGCGCGATCATCCCCGCACGGGCTCCCCACTCGATGGACATGTTGCAGACGGTCATACGGCCTTCCATCGACAGCGCACGGATCGCGGACCCCGCGTACTCGACGACGTAGCCTTGGGCACCCGACACGCCGAGCTGGCCGATCGTTCCAAGGATCAGGTCCTTGGCACCGACGCCGAGGCCCGGCTCCCCCTCGATCCGCACCCGCATGGTGCGGGGCAGGGTCTGGGGCAGGGTCTGGGTCGCCAGCACGTGCTCCACCTCGGAGGTTCCGATGCCGAACGCCAGCGAGCCGAACGCGCCATGGGTCGAGGTGTGCGAGTCGCCGCACACGATCGTCATGCCGGGCTGGGTCAGGCCGAGCTCCGGCCCAATGACATGGACGATGCCCTGGCGCGGCGATCGGATCGAAAACAGCGGGATGCCGAACTCGGCGCAGTTCCGCTCAAGCGCCTGGATCTGCGCGCGCGACAGGACGTCCTCGATCTCCTTGTCCCGCCCGATCGTCGGCACGTTGTGATCCACCGTCGCGATCGTCCGATCGGGGCGGCGGACCGTGCGGCCCGCCAGCCGGAGACCGTCGAAGGCCTGGGGCGACGTCACCTCGTGCACGAGGTGCAGATCGATGTAGAGCAACGGCGGCCCCTCCGGGCCGCCGCGGCGCACCTCGTGCGCCTCCCAAAGTTTCTCGAAGAGCGTCTTGCCCATCGTCGTCATACCCCCCCAGCCATAACGCGTTCGCCGTGGCTCGCGCGTCGACTCGCGTCGACGGCGCGGAGGTATGCGATCGCAGTTGCTTCCAGAACGTCGGTCGAGACTCCCTGGCCCGCGTAGTTGCGGCCATCGATCTCGCAGACCACGCGCGCTTCGCCAAGCGCGTCGGTGCCGCCGGTCACGGCAGACACCTGATACTCGAGCAACACGCCGGCGCTGCCGATTGCCGCGTCGATCGCGTGCATCAGCGCGTTGACCGGCCCGTCGCCGGTCCCGGATCCGGTGTGCCGGGTCCCGTCGGCGTCGCTGATTGCCACCGTTGCGTGCGGCGCGTGCGACAGCTGGGTGGTGACGGCCAGGTCGTCGAGCGTGAGCGCGTCTCCCCCCTCGACCCGCATCTCGTCCGAGACCAGCGCCTCGAGGTCGACCCCGGACAGGCGCCCCTTCAGGTCAGCGATGTCCTTGAACCGCGCAAACGCCGCGTTCAGCTCATCTGGGTCCAACTCGTAGCCGAGCTCCTTCAGGGCGTGATCGAATCCGTGGCGGCCCGAGTGCTTGCCCAGGACGATCGAGTTCCGCGCCAGACCGACGCTGGTCGCATCCATGATCTCGTAGGTCAACGGGTTGGACAGCACCCCATGCTGGTGGATGCCCGCCTCATGGGCGAACGCGTTGCGCCCCACGATCGCCTTGTTGGGCTGGATGACATAGCCGGTCAAGCGGCTGACAAGACGGCTGGCGCGTGTGATCTCGGTCGTGTCGATATCGCACCACAGTCCGCCGAGATCGGCCGCCCGGGTCCGCAGGATCATCGCCAGCTCCTCGATCGACGCGTTGCCGGCCCGCTCCCCGATGCCGTTCACGCAGCCCTCGACCTGCCGCGCACCCACCTGGACGCCGGCCAGCGAGTTGGCGACGGCCAATCCGAGGTCGTTGTGGCAGTGGACCGACAGTGTCACGTCCCGCAGCGGCGGGCAGCGGTCGTAGAGCTCCAGCAGAAACTGCTGGAACTCGTTCGGCATGGTGTAGCCGACCGTGTCGGGCAGGTTGATCGTGGTCGCGCCCTCGGCGATCGCCGCGGCGACGACCTCGGCGACAAACGCCGGATCGGAGCGCGTCGAATCCTCGCACGAGAACTCGACGTCATCCACGATCGTCCGCGCCAGCCGCACTGCCGCAATGGCGGCCGCCAGCACCTGCGCACGGGACATCCGCAGCTTGTGTTCCAGATGGATGTCACTCGTGGCGATGAACGTGTGGATACGACCGCGGCTGGCGTCGCGGACAGCATCGCCGGCCACCGTCACATCCTTCTCGTTGGCGCGGGCCAGCGCGGCAATCACGACATCCGGCACCTCGTTGGCAATCGCCCGGACCGCCTCGAAGTCACCCGGCGACGTGATCGGGAAGCCGGCCTCGATGACGTCCACCCCGAGTCGACGCAACTGGTGCGCGATCTCAAGCTTCTCGCGCGTGTTCAGCGTGATGCCCGGCGACTGCTCGCCGTCACGCAGTGTTGTGTCGAAAATCTTGACGCGATCCGCGTCGTTGTTGGGCTGCACTGGTCCAGTGCTCACGTCACGACCTCCCTCGGGTCCTTGACTCGGGCTTCGATGTGGGGCCCGGACGTCCCGGGCATGGAGTGTCGAGTCGTTCCCCCTAGCGGGGGAGCAGGGAAAGACACGCGTGGAGGCCGCGCAGGAGGTCTGAGCTGCGTGTGGCCGTCAACATGCGGAGCATCTTACCATTCGCAGCTCCGGGGGTGTTGGGGACGTTGGCAGGCCGGACCGCGGGCCGGCCTGCCGTCAAGGCGCGAGGGCGTCGACGACGAAGTCGATCGATCGCGTCAGCTGGGCGACGTCCTCCGGGTCGATCGCCGGGAACATCCCGATGCGAAGCTGATTGCGCCCGAGCTTGCGATACGCCTCCGTGTCGACGATGCCGTGTGTGCGCAGCACCTTCGACACCGTCGCGGCGTCGACGCCGTCGAGGTCGATCGTGCCGACAACATTGGACCGTTCGGCCGGGTTGGCGACATAGGGGCTGGCAAAATCGCGGGACTCGGCCCAGCCGTAGAGCGTCGCGGCGGATGTGGAGCTACGACCCGCGGCCCACGCGAGTCCGCCGTGGTCAAGCATCCACCGGACCTGGCGATCGAGGATGTAGAGCGTGGCCAGCGCAGGCGTGTTGTACGTCTGGTTCTGAAGGCTGTTGTCCAGTGCGATCTTGAGGTCCAGCGACGCCGGCACCCAGCGGCCGACGGCGGCAATCTCGCGGATCCGGGTGATCGCGGCCGGCGAGCAGGCCGCCAGCCACAGCCCGCCGTCGCCGGAAAAGCATTTCTGGGGGGAGAAATAGTAGACGTCGACCTGACTCGGGTCCCACTCGAGCCCGCCAGCTCCCGAGGTGGCGTCGACGAGCACGAGGCCCTCGGCGTCGGGGCGCACCAGTCGCATCGCGACGCCCGTCGAGGTCTCGTTCTGGGTGAGCGCGTAGGCATCCACATCCGGGTCGGCCACGGCCTGTGGGTGCGTGCCCGGCTCGCTCGTGATCACGACGGGCTCGTGCAGATGCGGTGCCGAGGCGGCGGCGGCGGCGAATTTTGACGAGAACTCGCCGAAGCTCAAGTGCTGACTGCGTCCGACGATGAGACCGAACGTCGCGGCGTCCCAGAAGAAGGTCGCCCCGCCGTTTCCCAGCAGGATCTCCCAGCCGTCGGGCAGGGCGAACAACTCCGCCAGCCCGGTGCGCAGCGACCCGACGATCTGTTTGACCGTCGGCTGCCGATGCGACGTGCCCATGTAGGTCGTCGCGACCGACGCAAGCTCGTCGAGCGCGATCGGCCGGACCTTCGACGGGCCGCACCCGAAGCGCCCGTCGGCGGGAAGGATGTCCCGCGGGATCTGGATGGATGGGGTGTCGCTCGTCGTCACGCTCGTCCTCCTGGCGGGGCCGGCTGTCAGCCGGGAAGATTGGCGAACCACACGCGCTCGAACCCCTCGAGCGCATGGATGGCCGCCTGGGCCTGCGCCGGCACCGGCGAGTCCACGGTCAGCGCCATCAAGGCGTCGCCGTCACGCCGGCCAACGGCCATGTGGGCGATGTTGACGCCGGCCTCTCCGAGAATACTGCCGACGCGCCCGATGACACCCGGAACGTCGGAGTAGCGCAGGATGGCCATGTTCTGGTCGAGCTCGATCTCGACGTCGAAGCCGAGCAGGCCGGTCAGGCGCGGCCGCGAGGTCGTGCCGATGGTGGTCCCCGACACGGTCACCTCGCCGCATGTCAGCGTGAGCATGTTGCGGTAGTCGTGGGTCTGCTGGGACGAGCTGTCGATCCATTCGATCCCGCGCTCTTCGGCAAGCGAGGAGGCGTTGACGAGGTTCACGCTCTCATCGACATGGCCGGCCAGCACGCCGGCGATCACCGCGGTCGAGAGCATCCGGGTGTCGAGCGCGGCGATCTCACCTTCGAACTCGATCCTGAGCGGCGATACCGCGCCGCCGGACAGCACACCGACCAGCTGGCCCATCTCGCGCGCAAGCGGCAGGTATGGCCCGATGATCTCGAGCACCTGGGCACTGACCGCGGGGATGTTGACGGCGCTGCTGACCACGCCCCCGGTCAGCGCGGCCGTGACCTGTTCGGCGACCGCAATGCCCGCCCGGTCCTGGGCTTCGGCCGTCGAGGCCCCGAGGTGGGGGGTGACGACGACGCCGGGCAGCCCGAAGAGCGGGCTCTCCGTGCAGGGCTCCTCTGGGAACACGTCGATGCCGGCGCCCGCCAGGTGCCCTGACGTGATTGCCGCAGCCAGGGCGTCCTGGTCGACAAGATCGCCACGTGCCACGTTCAGGAGCCGAGCGCCGTGACGCATCGACGCCAACGCGGCGGCGTTGATGAAGCCCCTGGTCTCGGGCGTCGAGGCGAGGTGGATCGTGATGAAGTCCCCGGCCTTGTAGACGTCCTCCGGGGTCTCGGCCCGCTCGACACCGGTGTCGCGGTAGCGGCCCTCGGCCACGTACGGGTCGTAGGCGACGACGTGCATCCCCAAGCCCTGTGCCCGCTCGGCGACCATCTGGCCGATGCGGCCAAAGCCGAGGATGCCCAGCGTCTTTCCGTCCAGCTCGATCCCGGCGTACTTCGCGCGCTCCCACCGACCGTCCACCAGTGCCGCGTGCGCCTGGGCGACATTGCGCGCTTGGGCGAGCAACAGCGCGATTGTGTGCTCGGCCGCCGAGAGTGCGTTGGAGCCGGCCGCGTTGCACACGATGATGCCGCGACGAGTCGCCGCCTCGACGTCCACATTGTCGACGCCGGTGCCCGCGCGCCCGATAACGCGCAGCGATCCCGCCGCCTGGATTATCTCGGCGTTGACCTTCGTGGCGCTGCGGACGATCAGAACCTCGAACCCGTCGACGCGCGCGAGCAGCTCATCGCGGGTCCAGCCGACTCCTGACACCACCGTGAAGTGTTGTTCGAGCAACGCAACGCCCGCCTCGGCGAGCGGTTCGCAGATCAGCACGCGGATGTCGCGGTATGACTCCTGGTCGTTGGCCACGGCTCGGCTACGCCTGTTCCGTCTCGAATTCCGTGTTGATCCAAGGCATCATGGCGCGCAGCTTCTTGCCGACCTCCTCGACGGGATGCTCGGCCTGGCGCCGGGCGATCGCGTTGAACTGCGGACGTCCGACCTTGTTCTCCAGGAGCCATTCCTTGGCGAACTGTCCGTTTTGGATCTCGGCAAGGATCTTGCGCATCTCGGCGCGCGTCTCATCGGTGATGATCCGCGGACCGCGCGTGAGGTCGCCGTACTCGGCCGTGTTGCTGACCGAATAGCGCATCCCGGCGATGCCCTTCTCGTAGATCAGATCGACGATCAGCTTGACCTCGTGCAGACACTCGAAGTAGGCGAGCTCGGGCTGGTACCCGGCGTCGACGAGGGTTTCGAACCCGGCGCGGATCAGCTCGCTCAGCCCACCGCACAACACCACCTGCTCGCCAAACAGATCGGTCTCGGTCTCCTCGGCAAACGTCGTCTCGATGACGCCGGCGCGGGTGCAGCCGATGCCCTTGGCGTAGGCGAGCACCAGCGCGTGTGCGCTCCCCGATGCATCCTGGTGGACAGCAACAAGACCCGGGGTGCCGGCGCCCTCGGTGTAGGTTCGCCGCACGAGGTGGCCGGGGCCCTT
>JADGPG010000021.1 GCA_017882545.1 Thermoleophilia bacterium | reverse complement strand
TTGGCGATCTGGTCGTCGATCGGGGTGCCCAGGAACACGATCCGCTCGTTGAGCAGTCGCGAATAGATGTCAAACGAACGCTCGCCACGCGCTGTCTGTTCGACGACCATCGGAATGAGTGGGCTCATGTGGCGCACGATCTCCTTGATTGGGACAACATCTGCTTCTCACCGGACGCTCAGCCACCCGCGCGGAGCACCAACACAAGGTAGAGCACAATCACCGCCGTAAGCCCGACGAGCGTCAGGCGTCCGGGCGGGGTGATGCGCCGGCGGGATCCGAGGGCGGCGGGCGTGGTGCCGTCCGGGCGTCGGGTCATGCGCGCGCCGGCAACCGCGAACCCGCCGGCGATGAGGGACGCGCCCAGCAGCGAGGTGAGTTCGCCGACGCCCCACCGCGGCAGCAGGACGAGCAGGGCCAACCACAACGGTAGCGCGATGAGGAATGCCTTGGCGTAGTGGACAAACGCTCGCGTGACGCGCGCGATGTCATCAAAGTCGCGGTCGGTTTCCTGCCTGAACCGATCGCCGGGATCAGAAGGCATACCGTTCCTCGCGCCAGGGATCGGCCGAGTTCGAGTACCCTCGGCGTTCCCAGAAACCCGGGAGATCGCTGGTGCGGAACTCCAGTCCGCGCAGCCACTTCGCACTCTTCCAGAAGTACACCTGCGGCACGACGAGGCGGAGCGGGAAGCCGTGCTCCGGATCGAGCGGGTAACCGTCGTACTCGTATGCCAGCAGGACCCCGGGCGCCCGCAGCGCGTCGAGCGGGAGGTTCGCGGTGTACCCGGCCTCCGCGTGAGCGACCACGTGCGTCGCCGACGGGTCGGGAGCGACCGTGTCGAGCAGCCACGTCATGGGGACGCCATACCACGACGTGTCGAGCTTGGACCACGACGTCACGCAGTGGATGTCGAGGATCTCACCGACGGCGGGCAGTGCCGTCAGCTCGTCGAAGCTCCACCGCTGGGGTGCGGCAACCCTGCCCCAGACCCGGAAGTCCCAGTCGTCGGGAATCTCCTGGTAGGGGGGCCCCTGGACGTCCAGCACCGGGAAATTGCGTACCAGGTGCTGTCCCGGGGGAACGCGGGCGCGCTCGTCTTCGCTGAGTCCGCGGTTGCGGAACAGGCCCATCGTGGCGGCTTTCGTCGTCAGTGCGAGATCCCGATGATAGACCCGACACCCCGGCTCGGCAGGGGTGTCGGGGGTCAGCGGGCGCGCCCGTCCCGGTGGGTGGGGACGTAGTAGCCGTCGGTGTAGTCGCGCACCATCCTCGCGGCGGAGAATTGCTCCCCCACGCGGGCGATCGCGTCACGCATCATCGCGGTCCAGGTACGTGGGACCCCGCCGCCGTCACGGTCGTAGAACGCGGGTACGACGACCGTCTCGAGCAGGCGCATCAGCGACTCGTGGTCGCGGTCGTCCTGCTCGTCGTCGGTGCCGGCGATTGTGCCGTCGTCGATCGCCCACCCGACCGAGGGGGTGTAGCCCTCGGCCCACCAGCCGTCGAGGATCGACAGGTTCAGGGCGCCGTTGATCGCCGCCTTCATGCCGCTCGTGCCCGATGCCTCCATCGGCAGGCGCGGCGTGTTGAGCCAGACGTCGGTGCCCTGGAGGATGTGCGCGCCGATCGCCATGTCGTAGTCAGGGACGAACACGACCCGTCCGGCCATCCGCGGATCGGCCGCCAGCGCCGTGACCATCATGATCAGGGCCTTGCCGTCGTTGTCGGCCGGATGTGCCTTGCCCGCGAGGATGACCTGAACCGGAGCATCGGGCGCGCCCAGAATCCGTGCCAGTCGGTCGGGATCGCGGAAGAGCAGCCCCGCCCGCTTGTAGGTCGCAAAGCGCCGGGAGAACCCGATCGTCAGCGCGTCCGGGTCGAGTCGGGGACGCGCACCGGCAACCGCCCCGCGCGTGTTTGCGAGGGCGACCAGCCGCGCGACGTTGGCGCGGTGGGCGCGCCACAACGACGGCTCCGGCATCGATGCGGCGTGCGCGAACCCGGGCGCCGCCGGGACCTCGAGATCGACCCCGGCTGCGGTGGCGAGGTCGGCAATCCCGCGTTCGAGCCAGGTCGGGACATGCACGCCGTTGGTCACGGCGCCGATCGGGACCGCGTCGATGCTGCGGTCCGGCCAGAGCCCGTGCCACATCCTGCGGGCGACCTCTCCATGGAGTTGGCTGACGCCGTTGGCACGCGCGGTTGTGCGGAGCGCGAGCGGCGTCAGGCCGAAGCCGGGTTCGTCGGTGACCTTTCCGAGCGCCATGAGCTGGTTCATCGGGAGCCCGATCCCCGCCGCGGCGCGTTCCAGGTACGCGGCCGCGAGCTCCTCGGAGAACACCTCGTTGCCGGCCGGGACCGGGGTGTGGGTCGTGAACATCGAGGTCCGCCGAACCTCGGCCAGCGCGTCGTCGAATGTGGCGCCCGCGTCGATCAAGACCCGTAGGCGCTCGAGCTGGAGGAAGACCGAGTGGCCCTCGTTGAGGTGGAAGACCGTCGGCGCGATCCCCATCGCCCCCAGTGCCCGGACGCCACCGATGCCGAGCAGGAGCTCTTGGCGGATACGCGTCTCGCGGTTGCCGCCGTACAGTCGTGCAGTGATCTCGCGCTCGGCCGGGGCATTTTCGGGAATGTTGGCATCGAGCAAGACCAACGTCACCGACCCGACCATCAGGCGCCAGACGGACGCGTGGAGGCGGCCGTCCGGGAGGTCGACGGTGATCCGGATCGCACGGCCGTCATCGTCGGTCACCGGCACCGCGCCGATGTCGGTCCCGGTGTGCTCGACGTATCGCTCGTGCTGGCCGGTCCCGTCGATCGCCTGCCGGAAGTACCCGTCGTAGTAGAAGAGACCGACTGCCACGAGCGGGATCGCCAAGTCTGAGGCGGCCTTGAGATGATCGCCCGCCAGGATGCCGAGCCCGCCGGAGTAGATCGGGATATTCGCGGAGATGCCGAACTCCGCACAGAAGTACGCCACGCACATGTCCGAATCGGCGGGGTGCGCATCGGGGAACCACAGTGAATTCGTCACGGCACGGGACGCTAACCCATGTCCGGGCCGGCTGCACCTAGACGTGCGCATAAACTCGGCACGCCCGGCTTCGCCCATCTGTCGGGGAGGTGTCAACGCCGGCGGTTCCCAATACGCTGTGTCCACGATGCCTGCCGTGGATGACACGACCGTCGGACCACCGTCCCCACCGCGGCCGCATCGCAGCACCGGTGCCGTCGATGAGTGACCGGTCCGCCGACGGAGTGACCGCATTTGTGTTCTGCGGTGGCGCCGGTCTCGGAGCGCTTCAGGTCGGCATGTTGCGCGCCCTCGTCGAGCAGGGCATCCGGCCCGACATCGTGACCGGATCGTCCTCCGGTGCAATCAATGCGTTGGTCTTCGCGGCCGATCCGACGATGGATGCCGTCGATCGTCTGGAGCGACTGTGGATGTCGGTCCGCCGCCGCGATCTCTTCCGAATCAACCCCTGGACGGTCGGTCGCGCGGTCATCGGGGGTGGCACCTACCTGGCCGCCGACACCCACATCCGGCGGGTGCTTGCGTTGACCGTGCCCGTCGCGCGGATCGAGGACACCAAGATTCCGCTCGCGATCGCCCTGACCGACACCGAGTCGCGCCGCCGGGTGATCGTTCACGCCGGCGACGCGTTGCAGACGGTGATGGCCTCGAGTGCGGTGCCGGGGTTATTTCCGCCCGTGCGGATCGGCGGGCGAGAGTACATCGACGGCGGGATCACCTCCGACCCGCCGGTCGCTCCGGCGGTGGAGCTCGGGGCGACGCGGGCATTCGTGATGCCGGTCGGATGGCCCATCGTCGATCCATTCCGGGGCAACGCGGTGCTGCGGATCGCCGACACCATCGATTGGCTCTGCTGGCGGATCGCCGATTTCGAACTCGAGCGCGCATCGGAGCGCTGCCGGATCGAGCTGCTTCCGTCGCCGTCGACCCGGATGATGACCCCGTTCGACCTGCGCGCCACCAGGCGTCTGATGGACGAGGCATATGAGCAGACCTCGGCGTGGCTCGGCCTGTCCCCGGACGAGCGGATCTGGACCAGCGGCGGCGGGCAGGATGTCGTGCGCGTGGGGCCGGCCGGCCGGCCCGTGCGGGCCCGCCGCCTGCTCGGACGGTTCCGCCGCCGCGGGTGAGCGGGCTTGACGTTACTACGTAGTACGTAGTAGCGTCGCACCGATGGTCCGATACCGTGCCGCATCCTCCCGGGCGAACGATCCCGCGCTGCTCATCCTCACGAGCCTGGCCGGCGGCCCCAAGCACGGACACGCGCTCTTGGGCGACATCGCGTCGTTCGCCGGGGTGCGCCTCGGCCCGGGCACGCTCTATGGCGCGATCGCGCGCCTTGAGGAACGCGGTTTGATCGAAGCTCTCGCTCCCGACGGGCGGGCCCGCCCGTACCGGCTCACCGACGCGGGGCGTCGGACCCTTGTCGAATCACTGGCCGAACTCGAGCGGATCGTCGCGACGGGAACGGCGCGCATCGCGACGGCCGGCTGGCGTGCGGCGGGGGCCGGCGCATGAACCGAGGTGTGGTGATGCTGCTGCTCGCGCTGTACCCACCGGCGTGGCGACGGCGTTACGGCACGGAGCTCGCCAACCTCGTCGCACGGGACGACGGCTCGCCGCCGTGGCGCGTCGCCGCCGACGTGGCGGCCGGGGCAGCGCGGGAGTGGTTGCGCGTTGCGGGGCTCGTCGGGGACCGCCTGACTGCGCGTGACCGCGCAATCGGCAGCCTGGCGCAGGGGGTCTGGACGTGGGGCGCCTTCGCCGTTGGAGTGAGCGCGTTGCAGAAGGGGCAGGAGCACTGGCAGATCGACCCCGCACGCACCGCTGTGCCGGCAATCAACGACGCGAGCATCACCGCGGGCAGCGCACTTGTTCTCGCGTTCATCGGTATCGGCGTCGCCGGCGCGCTCATCACCCCGTCGCTCCTGGCGGCGCTGCGCGCGGGTGGGTGGCGCCGGATTCGGCGTCCCGCGATCGTTGCGGCGATCGGATCCGCGGCCGTCGTGGCCATCGGCGCCGGCATCGTGGTGTGGGCGCACGAGCTTGACGCCCCGGCGCGGAATGGCGGAAACCCCGCATATTCGACGGTCGTGACCGTATGGGTGCTTGCGGGCCTGGCGGCCGGGGGCGCGGGGTGCGTCTGCGTTGCACGGCTGGTGGGCGCGGCGGTTCCCGGACGCCGGGCGGTCATCGGCGCATCGTGGGCGGCAGCGATCGCCGGTGTGGCGATGCTGACGATGACCGTCGGCGATGCCGTCCCGTACCTGCTGGCGCCGAACCCCCCGCCGAATGGTGTCGTCGCCCTTGTGGTGATGGCCGCGGCGAGCATGCTGGCGGTGCTCGGTGCGGTGCCGGGACTCGCGGCCGCGCGCCGAAGCATCTGAACGCGGTTGTGGCGGGGTACGGTGCCGGGCGGTCATGCTGTGGGCATGCTCCCGGACGACGTGTACATGCACGGCCACCACGACAGCGTGTTGCGCTCGCACCGGTGGCGGACGGCCATGAACTCGGCCGCGTATCTGCTGCCCGAGCTGCGCTCGGGCATGTCGGTGCTCGACGTCGGCTGTGGTCCCGGGACGATCACAACGGATCTGGCCCGACGCGTCGCGCCCGGCGAGGTCGTGGGCCTGGACCGCGACGAGGGCGTGCTGGCTGAAGCCGCGTCGACGACCCTCGCCAATCTTCGCTTCACTACGGGTGACATCTACGCGCTGCCGTTTCCGGACCGGTCGTTCGACGTGGTCCACGCTCATCAGGTGCTCCAGCACCTCACTACGCCCTGTGACGCGCTTTCGGAGATGGGTCGGGTCTGCCGCGAGGGCGGCATTGTCGCCGTTCGGGACGTCGACATGTCGACGATGACCTGGTACCCGCTCGACCCCCGGCTCGATCGCTGGATGGAGCTGTACCTCGAGTTGGCGCGCGCGAACGGCGCCGAACCTGACGCGGGGCGCCGGCTGCTCGCGTGGGCACATGGCGCCGGGTTCGACGAGATCCGGGTTTCGGCGGGAACGTGGTGTTACGCGACCCCGGATGAACGCGCGTGGTGGGCGGGACTCTGGGCGGAACGGGTCGTGCGATCGCGGTTTGCCGACCAGGCCCTCAGGGACGGGCGGACGACCCCCGCCGAGCTCAAGGGGATCGCCGCCGCGTTTGGCGACTGGGCCGCGCACCCTGATGGTTGGTTCGCGATGATCCACGGCGAGCTGCTGATCTCGCCATAGCCGCCCAAGCACCCGGCCAGAGGCCTTAGAGCGGGTCCAGCACCGGCGGCAGGACCGCCTGGTCGTACTGCTCGCCCATCAGCGGGCTCGACAGCAGAAAGTCCGCGGTCGCGCGATTGCAGGCGATCGGGCAGTTATGGACGACGGCGACCCGCAACAGTGCCTTCACATCGACGTCGTGGGCCTGGGGCTCGAGCGGGTCCCAAAAGAAGAAGACGGCGTCGAGTCGGCCTTCGGCGATCCCGGCGCCGACCTGCTGGTCGCCGCCGAGCGGCCCGCTCAGGAAGCGGGTGACCGGAAGGCCCACCTCATGTTCGACGAGCGCCCCGGTCGTGCCCGTGGCATAGAGCTCGTGGTGGGCGAGGGTATCGCGGTTGAACAGCACCCAGTCGAGCAGGTCGAGCTTGCGGTTGTCGTGGGCGATCAGTGCGATGCGCTTGCAGGGGTCCATGGGGTCCTCCCGTGTCGATTCGATGGCCCGGGCGGCGGACACGGTGCGCGCGCCGGTGCCGACATCAGGGCTCAGGGTAGACCGGATTCCATGGTCGGCGCCCCCGGGCGGGTGTCACGGTTCGTTTACACGTCCGCGTGCGATCCGGCGGAGGTCAGCGCGCGGGGCCGGTGGCCGCTCTGGTGGCGTGCACCCCCACCGGTCGTAGGCCCGGCCATCCCGCGTCACCAAGGAGCCGCACGAGACCGGTGGCGAACGCTTCCGTTGCCGGAGGGCCGATCGCGCCGATCCGGCGCGCCAGGCCGATCGTCCGCACGAACCCGGGGGATTCGATGCCGATCGTGTGCAGGTCCGGATGATGGGTGGCGACGCTGCTCGGGATGACCGCGGCGCCGAGGCCACGGGCAACGAGGGCGACGACGCCCGATAGCTCGCCGCCGTCGCAGGCGATCACGGGTTCGAATCCGGCGCGCCGGCACGCGGCGAACAGAGTGGTCCGGATCGTGTACCCGTGGCGCGGCACGACCAGCGGGACATCGACGAGGTCCGTGACGCCAATCGTCTCCCGCGTGGCCAGCCGGTGGCCGCGACCGACGGCCAGAACGACGTCCTCGTCGGCCAGCGGTACCGTGCGGACCGCGTGGTGGGGTACAGGCAGGATGATCAGCGCCAAATCAATCTCGTCCCGTTCGAGCCGGGCGACCAAGTCTTCCGAACCGGCCTCGACGAACTCGAGCGCGACCCGCGGGTGCGTCTCGTGAAATGCGATCAGGGCCGACGGCAAGAATGCCCCGGCGAGCGACGGGGTCGCCCCGACGCGCAACGTGCCGCCGTCGGGGCGTGTGAGCTCGTTGGCAAGGCGGCGGACCTGGTCGACGTCGGCAAGCGCCCGACGGACGACGGGCAGCAAGGCGGTTCCCGCCGTGGTCAGCCGGACTCCACGCGGGAGGCGCTCGAACAGTTCGACACCGAGATCGCGCTCGAGTCGGTGCAGCTGCGTGGTCAGCGATGGCTGGGACAGGTGCAGGGCGGCGGCGGCGCGCGTGAGGGTCCCGTGCTCGGCGATGGCCACAAAGTAGTTGAGCTGGGGAACACCGACTGCCATAGGTAAAAGCTATCTCATATACACGAAGTTCGTATTTGACGAATGGCGTAACGCGCAGAACGACGCGATCACGTGCACCGCGGAATCATTCCGAGTCGTCGTTCGAGCCGAGGAGGCGTCAATGACCCCGACACGCAGGTACACCGATTTTCTCGTGAGTTGGATGGGCATCGTTGGTGTGGTCGGGCTTCTTATCGCGGGAGGGTTGGCGCTCTGGGCCAACACGTACGTCAACGATCAGGTGCACAGTCAGTTGGCTGCGCAGAAGATCACATTCTTCCCTGCAAATGCTGTCTATCCGTGTGCTGCGGGCGTGAAGTCTGAAGACTGCTTTCCGCAGTACGCATCGCTCAAGCAATACGCCGGCCAGGCGTTGACGACGGGTGATCAAGCCAAGGCGTACGCCGATACGCAGATCCTCAACGACATGAATGCGATGACGGGCGGCAAGACCTACGCCGAGCTGTCGGGGAAAGCGCTCAGTCAGCCCAACAACGCCGCGCTCCAGCAGGAAGTCGCGGTGGTGTTCAAGGGCACGACCCTGCGTGGCCTGCTGCTGAACGCCTACGCGTTCGGCACGATCGCGACGATCGCCGGATGGGCGGCGCTCGCGGCATTCGTCGGGGCGGCGCTCCTGCTGATCCTGTCGATCCTCGGCTTCCTGCACGGAATCGGGAAGATCGGGCGCACGTCCTCAGAACCGGCCGCGGCCTCGTAGGCCGACCGATACGGACCGGCGCTGCTCGGTCGGTCCGTCTGGTATCCCGCGTCGCCCCGCGGGACCGTAATCGCTGCGGTCCCGCGGGGCGACGCGGTCGTCTGCGGTTACCTGCGGCGGGGCGAGCGATTAGGCTGACGCGGTCGTGAGCTTGGATTCCATCGCCCATCCCCGCCAGACGGGACATGCACACACGACGCCGGGGTCCGAGCGTCGGCGCGGGACCCGAATCGGCGCGCGCGTCCTGTGGGTGCTTGCGGCGCTGCTCGTGGCATGGCTGGCCACCACGGCGACCGCCCACGCGGCGACCCCGAGCGACCCGTCCGCCGACCTCGTGCGCAAGTACGCGCCGGTGCTGCGGCTCAAGGACGTCCCCGGGTCGTGCGGCATCGGCGAGCCGTACGTTCCGATCGACGTCAACCTGCTGATGAACAACCGGGAGGTTGCCCTCCGCGGTCCGTGGGACACGACCAACATCGTTGCCGTTGCTCCGTCGGCGCGTGAGCTGGCGCACGGGCTCTGGGGATACCACCTCGACTTTCCCGGGAATGCGCTCCAGCCGGGATGCACGTACGAGGAGTGGCAGCAGCGCCTGCTAACAGGCTCCGCCCCGGAGATCTACGGCCGGGTCGTCAGCCAGGTCGGGGTCCCAGGCAAGCTGGCGGTCCAGTATTGGTTCTTCTACGTCTACAACGACTGGGTCAACACCCACGAAGGTGACTGGGAGATGATCCAGCTCAACTTCGACGCTGCGACGCCACAGGCGGCCTTGGCCGGACGTCCGACCGAGGTCGGCTACAGCCAGCACTCCAGTGCCGAGCGGGCGACGTGGGGAACGGCGCCGCTCGAGACGGTGGGCGGGACGCATCCGGTCGTCTACGTCGGGTCCGGATCACACGCGAATTTCTTCACGTCGGACCTGTTCCTGATGCGCAGCTCGGCCGAGGGGGTTGGCTGCGACGACACAACCGGGCCCTCGACGTCCATCACGCCGAAGGTTGCTGTCGTGCCGACCACCACCGACGCGTACCTGCGTGCGTACCCATGGCTCGGGTTCGATGGCCATTGGGGAGAACAGCAGGCAGCCTTCTACAACGGCCCGACCGGCCCAAACATGAAGGTCCAGTGGACCGAGCCGTTCACATGGGCGTCCGAGAGTTGGCGGGACCAGACCTTCGCGGTGCCGGCGGCCGGCGTCATCCCGACTCCGGCGACCGACTTCTTTTGCGGTGCCGTCGCAAAGGGCTCGGTCGTTTTGCGCCACGTCAAGGTGAACCCGGTGCCGTGGCTGGTCGGCTTCGGCATCGTGGCCCTGATCCTGATGTGGGGCGTCGGCAAGACGGTGTGGCGCCCCGCGGATCCACGACCGCTCGCAGAGCGGCGTCCGCTCGGTCGGGTGATTTCGGCCGGAACGGCACGGTTCTGGTCGCGACGACGACTGTTCCTCGGGATCGGGCTCGTGTTCGTCCCGATCGGGATCGTTGTCGCGCTCGTTCAGGCGTTCGCGTTCAATGTTTGGGGGCTGACGCCGCTGATCGGCGACACGGGGCGCAGTAACGCCTTCGTGGGCGGGCTTGCGCTGCTGTTCGGGCTGGTCGTGACGTTCCTGGGGTTAGCGATCGTCCAGGCGGCCACCGCGCGGGCGCTGCGGGATATCGACGCCGGCCGGCCCGTCGGGCCCCTGTCGGCCTATCGCGGGCTTCGCGGGCGCGTGCGGGACCTCGTCCTTGCGCTCATCGTCATGGTCGTGGTCCAGATCGTGCTGGATCTGACCGTCGTGCTGATCCCGGTCGCGATCTACTTGCTGGTGCGCTGGTCCCTCTTGGGGGTGGTCGCCGGGCTGGAGGACAATCCGCAGCCAGGCGTGCTGCGCCGCAGCGTCGTGCTGACGCGCGGGCGCTGGTGGCGCACCGCGGTGGTTGCCGTCGGGGTTACCGGAGCGGCGCTCGTCGTCGGACCGCTGGTCGGCGGGCTCGTGCTCGTGTTGACAAGCGCATCGTTCGCGTTCGTGAACATCATTTCGGCAATCGTCAACGTCGCCGCACTGCCGTTCGCGTCGGTCGTGCTGACCTATCTGTACTACGACCTCGACGCTCGCGACGCCGACCGGCGTGTGCCGGCCGTGAGCCCCGACGCGAGCGAACCCGAGCATTAAGAGGGTCGTTGTTGGCCGGAGTGTCCGGTTCGGATCTTGTGTGCGAAGCCGTCCTCGCACCAGACCGGGTGGCCCTTCGACGGGTCCCGCTTCAACTCCGAACTGGTCATTCCCGGCGGGCGCCCCACTGCACCTCACCCCGAAGCTCCCCGCGGACCTGCTGTTCACAACGCCCGACCAGTCCACGTTGCTCCCACGGTTCCCGATCCCCGAGGGCGTCTTGGCAGCATTTTCGGGAGGGAAGAACGAACACCCGGTATCCGCGGCGCGGCCCGGGTCCCGGGTGTCGCGTC
>JADGPG010000020.1 GCA_017882545.1 Thermoleophilia bacterium | reverse complement strand
GCGATGGCGGCGAGTGCGGCCTTCGCGTTGAGCGTGTCGAAGATCGTCTCGACCAGCAGCAGGTCGACCCCGCCGTCGATCAGGCCGTGCGCCTGTTCGACGTAGGCGTCGCGCACCTCGTCGAAGCTGACCGCCCGGAAGCCGGGATCGTTGACGTCGGGGGACATCGACAACGTGCGGTTCGTCGGCCCGATCGCGCCGGCCACGAACCGCGGGCGCTCGGGGGTCCGGGCCGTCCAGGCGTCGGCCGCCGTCCGCGCCAGTTCGGCGGCCGCGCGGTTGAGCTCGGCGACGACCCCGCCCATGTCGTAGTCGGCCTGGGCGATCGTCGTGCCGCTGAAGGTGTTGGTCTCCACGATGTCCGCGCCGGCCTCCAGGAACGCCTCATGGATCCCGGCGATCACGTCCGGCCGCGTCAGCGCCAGCAGGTCGTTGTTGCCCTGGAGGGGGATCGGGTGGTCGGGAAACCGTGAGCCCCGAAAGTCGGCTTCCGTGAGGCCGTGCTGCTGGATCATCGTGCCCATCGCGCCGTCGAGCAGGACGACGCGGCCAGCGAGGGCGGCATCCAGCGCGGCGCGGGCATCAGGACGGTGCGCCATAGTGGCCTAGCGTATCCGCAAACGATGCCGGGAGGACCGCCATATGGCGACGTCCCAGACCACCATGGGCGCATGAGCGAGTACTGCAGGATCGCGCCGGGGCATCCCGTCCACGAGCGCTACCACGACGACGAGTACGGCGTCCCGAGTCGGGACGATGGGGTGATCTGCGAGCGCCTCGCGCTCGAGATCTTCCAGGCCGGGCTGTCATGGGAGCTCATCCTGCGGCGACGCGACGGGATCGCGGCGGCGTTCGACGGGTTCGCGCCCGCGCACGTGGCGGCCTTCGACGAGGACCGCCGCGCGCGCCTGGCGGCGGACCCGCGCGTCATCCGCAATCGGCGCAAGATCGACGCGATCGTGCACAACGCGGGGGTGATGTGCACCCTGATCGATGAATACGGCAGCGTCGCGGCCTGGCTGGACCGCCAGCACCCGCTGCCGAAGGACGCGTGGGTACGGCTGTTCCGGGCGACGTTCCGGTTCACGGGCCCCGAGGTCACCAACGAGTTCCTAATGTCACTGGGCTACCTGCCGGGAGCCCACGACCCCGGGTGCCCCGCCGCCGCCCGGATCGCCGCGCTCACGCCTGCCTGGATGAGCGCCACCCACGAGCCACCACGACCGAAGGATGACGCATGACCGATCCCGCCTCGTATTCCGAGGTCCTGGCGGCGCCGGCGATCACCCGCATGACCGACATCGTGCTGCCGGAACAGCTGAACCACAGGGGCACGCTGTTCGGCGGCGTCGCCCTCAGTATGATGGACCGCGCCGCGTTCGTCGCGGCCACCCGCCACTCTCGCCAGACCGTGGTCACGGTCGGGGTGGAACAGGTGGACTACGTGGCGCCCGTCCACATCGGCGAGATCGTCGAGGTGGTCGCCGAGGTGATCGCCACCGGCCGCACCTCGATGACGATCGACGTCACCATGGTCGCCGAAGTGCTCCTGACCGGCGAGCGGCGCCTGTGCGGCACCGGACACTTCGTCTTCGTCGCGATCGGCCCCGATGATCGGCCGATCGAAATCCCGCAGGTGGGCGCTAGCGGGTGAAGTATCGCTCGCTGATCGGACCGAGCAGGATCGCTGCGACGAGAATCGCCGCGGCGAGGTAGCCCAGCCAGATCGTCTGCGTGGCGACGCCAATCAGCCCCGGAACCGCTGCGATTGCACCCGCGACGCTGAGGCGGATCGATTTCTCGGCGCGGGGCGTCAGCGTGCGACGCGCCGGCATCACGCGCCGGTCCACGGTGTCAGCACGAGGGCCGCGTTGTGGCCGCCCAACCCGTTGTTGCTCGTCATGGCCGCGTCCAGATGCAGCGCGCGCGCAGTGCCGATGACGTGGTCAACCCCGGTGCAGTCGGGATCGAGATCCCTCAAGTTGATCGTCGGAGCGACCCGGCCGTCGACGACGGCGAGCGCCGTCAGCACGGCCTCGATTGCGCCGGTCGCGCCGAGGCAATGCCCGTGCATCGCCTTCGTGGCCGAGACGGCGGTCGTCGCGGCGTGGGCGTCACCGAGCACGCGCCGCAGTGCCGCGATCTCCGACGGGTCGCCGGGTCGGCTCGCGCCGCCGTGGGCGTTGACGTAGCCGATGCGCTCGACGGGGATGCCCGCTTCGGCGATGGCGGCGCGCATCGCGCGCGCCTGGCTCGTTCCCGTGGGGTCGGGGTCGGTGATGTGGTGGGCGTCGGCGCTCGCGCCGTAGCCGGCGATTTCGCAGATGATGTCCGCACCCCGGGCCGTGGCGTGCCCGAGCTCCTCGAGGATCACAACCGCCGCGCCTTCCCCGACCAGGAAGCCGTCGCGGCTCGTGTCAAACGGCCGGGCCGCCCCGGCCGGGTCGTCGGTGTGGTGGGACAGGACACGCATCGCGTCGAAGCCGGCGATCCACAGGGGGGTGATCATGGCGTCGGTGCCCCCGCTGAGCATGACGTCCGCATCGCCGCGGCGGATGATTGCCGTCGCCGTGCCGATGGCGTCGGCGCCGGCGGCGCAGGCGGTGACCATCGCCATGGTCGGCCCGCGCAGGCCCAGTTGCATGGAGACCTCAGCCGGCGGGTGATTGCACATGCTGTATGGGATGGCGAACGGCGAGATGCGGTCGACGCCCCGTTCAAGCATGGTTATGTGATTTTCGTCGCGGACATGGTTGCCGCCGGTGCCGGTACCCAGGACGCACCCCGTATCGCGGCCGTCGGCGGAGACCGTCAAGGCGGCATCGGCGAGCGCCAGCTGCGCGGCGGCAAGCGCGAAGTGGGTGACGCGGTCGGCGCGGCGGGCGAGACGGCGATCGACGAAGTCCTCGACGACGAAGTCGCGAGCCTGGCAGGCCATAGTCACCGGTGCGTCGCCGAGTTCGACACCGGCGATCTCGGCTCCGCCGGGGCGGCCGGCCACGGCATTCCGCCAGACATCATCGCGTCCGACGCCGAGCGCGCAGATGATTCCTATCCCGGTCATCACGACACGGCGGCGACCGCTCATTCGGTGACCCGCGTCATGGCTAGGACGGCGTTGTGGCCGCCGAATCCGAACCCGGAGCAGAGCGCGGTGCGCACCGTCTGGGCTCGAGCGACCCGGACGTGGTCGACGCCGACGCAGTCCGGATCGAGGTGATCGAGATTGATCGTCGGCGGCACCATCTGGTCGGTGATGGCGAGGGCGGCCAGGGACGCCTCGAGGGCGCCGGTCCCGCCAAGGCAGTGGCCGTGCATCGACTTGGTGGCGCTGACGGCGATCCGGGCGGCCCGGTCGGCTCCGAGGGCCGAAATGATCCCGTGGACTTCGGAGGCATCGCCGGCGACTGTCGATGTCGCGTGCGCGTTGACGTGGTCGACGGTCTCGGGGTCGATGCCGCCGGATTCAAGCGCCCTGCGGATCGCCCGCGCCTGCTCGACGCCGGCGGGGTGGGGCTCGGTGATGTGGTGGGCGTCGGAGGTCGCGCCGTACCCGCCGATCTCGGCCACGATGTCGGCCCCGCGCGCAACCGCAAGGTCCATGCGCTCGAGCACGAGGATCGCGCCCGCCTCGCCCAGGACGAAGCCGTCGCGGTCGACATCAAAGGGGCGGCTGGCGGCCTGGGGGTCGTCGTTGCGGTGAGACATGGCCCGGGATGCGTCGAGCGCCCCCATCGCGTACGGGGTCACGGCGGCCTCGGCACCGCCGGAGAGCATGACGTCGGCCGCGCCGCGCCGGATGATGTCGGCGGCCTCTCCAATCGCGTGGAGGCTGCTGGCGCAGGCCGTCAGGACGCATGCCAGCGGCCCCCGCAGCCCGTAGGCGATCGACACGTGGCCGGCGGCCATGTTGGCGATGATCATCGGCAGGGCGACCGGAGACACGCGGTCCGCGCCGCGCTCGAGCAGTGTCCGGTGGGTGTCCTCGTAGGTGGCGTTGCCGCCGTTGCCGGTCGAGATGACGGCGCCGAAGCGTTCGGCGTCGTCGGGGATCACGAGTCCGGCGTCCTCGATCGCGAGGCCGGCGGCCGCGACGGCGAGCTGCGACGAACGGTCCATCCGCCGTGCCGCGCGGCGGTCGATGAATGTCAGCGGATCGAACCCGTCGACCTCGAAGGCGATTTGAGCGCCGTGGTCGGATGCGTCGAAGAGGGTGACCGGGCCGGCGCCGGAACGGCCCGCGAGTGCGGATGACCACACGTCGGCACGGCCGATCCCCAACGGGGACACCAGGCCGATTCCGGTGATGGCGACGCGCTCGCGCATTTCGCGGGTGCTCACAGTGACAGGCCGCCGTCCACACTCACCAGCACGCCGGTGATGAAACGCGACGCGGGTGAGGCCAGGAACGCGACCGGACCGGCAACGTCGTCCGGTTCGCCGAGGCGACCCAGCGCCGTCGCCGACAGGAGACCGGCGACATGGTCCTCGGGAAGGACGTCGGTCAGGCGCGTGCGGATGAACCCCGGGGCGACCGCGTTCACGCGGATGCCGTCCGGGCCGAGTTCCTTGGCCAGCGATCGCACCATGCCCATGATCCCGGCTTTTGAGGCGGCGTAGTTGGTCTGCCCGGCGTTTCCGTGCTCGCCCACGATGGAGGTCACCGCGATGATGCTTCCCGCACCACGCGCCTGCATCCGGACCGCACTGGAGCGGATCGTGTTGGCGGTGCCCTCAAGGTTGACCTGGATCGGCGCCTGCCAGTCCTCGGTGCTCATCCGGATCGCGAGCCCGTCCCGCGTGGTCCCGGCGTTCACGACCACGGCATCGAGTGGTCCGAGTTCCTGCTCGATCCGGTCGACGACCGCATCGACGGCGAGCGGATCCCTGGTATCGAGCTGCAGCGCCAGCGCGCGGACGCCCGCGGCGCGGACGGTCGCGGCGGTCTGTTCGCAGGCGTCACGGTCGGTCGCATACGTCAGCGCAAGCTCCCATCCGTCGGCGGCGAGTCGCTGTGCGCAGGCGGCGCCGATTCCCCGGCTAGCGCCGGTCACCAGGGCGACGGGCATCGGCTCGCGATTTGGCAAGCGCCACGATGGCGGGAAGATCGTCGGGCGATCCGACGTGGAGCACCTCGACGTCGGATCGGATTCGGCGGACCAATCCGACGAGGACGCTCCGCGGTCCGCATTCCACGAACTGGTCCACGCCGAGGTCCAGGGCGGTGCGGACCGACTGGGTGAACTTGACCGGCGCGGTGAGCTGCTGGGCCAGCAGACCCCGGACGCGCTCTGCGCGGGCCTCGATCGCGGTGGTCGTCGCAGACAGGAAGGGCATCGACGGCGTCGAGAACCGGACACCGGCGAGCGCCACCCGCAGCCGGTCGGCGGCCGGTGCCATCATCGACGAGTGAAAGGCGCCTTCGATATCGAGGATGCGGGTCTTGAAGCCGCGACTTCGAGCGATCTCTACGAGCCGGTCGATTCCGCGGCGACGGCCGGATGCGACGATTTGACCCGGGCAGTTGTAGTTTGCGGGCCATACGTCGCCGGCCTCGAGGCACATCGCCTCGGCCTCCTCGTCGGTGGCGCCGAGCAGCGCCGCCATCTGACCCGGGACCCGGGAGGCCACCTCTTCGGTCGCCAAGCCGCGCTCGACCACCAGGTGTAGCGCCGCGTCGAAGCCAATGGTCTCGGACGCGACCAGGGCCGCGTATTCCCCGAGCGAATGGCCCATGGCGAGGTCGGCCTCGAGGCCGACCTCGCGGGCGACCCGCCAGGCAGCGACAGAGGTCGTCAGGACGGCCGGCTGGCAAAAGTCGGTGCGCATCAGCTGGTCGTGGGGGCCCTCGAAACACAGGCGCGACAAGTCATAGCCGAGAACGTCGTTGGCCTCCTCAAACGTCGCCCGCGCAACCGCGTACTCGCGGTGCAATCCGGCACCCATCCCGACCTGCTGTGAACCCTGCCCTGGGAACATCAGCGCGATCTTGCCGTTCGATGAGGTCGTCGCTCCCACTCCCGCATCCACTCCTTGCGCTGGAGCCCGGTACGGGCCCGCAACGGCGATCCCGTAATCTACGGACCCAGACCTTGAAGAGTCAACTTTCTCGGGCGCATCTGTGCCATCGCCGGGTGTCCGGCCGGTGCAGTGTCACGGTATCGCGGATCCGCCGGCCCCAGCGGGAGGCGATCACTAGCATTATCCGTCGATGAGCACCGCACCCCTGCTTCCGCTCGAGCATTTCTTCGACAATCCCGAGCGGGCCGGCGCGCGTCTGTCCCCGGACGGTCGGACGATTTCCTACCTCGCGCCACGCGACGGGGTGCTCAACGTCTGGGTGCGGCCCCGCACCGGCGGGCCCGAAACGCCAGTGACCAACGATCGCGATCGCGGCGTGCGCAGCTACTTTTGGTCCCGGGACGGGCGTTACATCCTCTTTGTCCAGGACACCGGTGGCGATGAGAACTACCACGTCTACGCGGTCGATCCGGGGCACCCGGATCGCGTTCGCGATCTGACCCCGTTTCAGGGCGTCCGCGCCGGCATCGTCGCGGCGCCCCGAGCGACGCCCCGACAGGTTCTGGTGTCGTTGAACCGCCGCAACCCGTCGCTGTTCGACGTCTATGCGCTCAACCTCGCCTCGGGTCGCCTTGTCCTGGTGGCCGAGAATCCGGGCAATGTGATCGGATGGACTGCGGACCGGCAGGGGATGATCCGGGCCGCGCGGGCCCAGACGCCGGGAGGGGACTTCGCCGTTCTCGTCCGCGAGGACGCCAACGGACCCTTTCGCCAAATCGCGGAGTACGCCAATGAGGACGGGGGCTACGTCGTCGGGTTCACCCCGACCGGATCCGCCCTGTGGGTCGGCAGCGCTCGCGGCGCCGATCTCATGCGGCTGGTGGAGCTGGACCTGGAGACCGGCACGGAGCGCGTCATCGACGCCGACGCCGCCGCCGACCTGTCGGGCCCGATCGTCTCCGACCGCACCGGCGAACTTCTCGGTGCGGCATACCTGCGCGACCGTCTCGTCGTCCATGCGTTCGATCCGCGCTTCGCGGCCGACTGGGAGGCCGTGCGTGCGTTGCACCACGGGGACCCGGGGATCGGCGGGGAGGATGCCGAGGAGCAGGCGTGGATCGTCAGCTTCGACGACGACCGGGATCCGGGGGCAACGTTCCTGTTCGACCGCACCTCGGGGGCGGCGGACTTGCTCTACCGGTCGCGTCCCTGGCTCGATCCGGACACGCTCGCGCCGATGACCCCGGTCCCGATCGTGTCCCGTGACGGCCTCGTCCTCCACAGCTACCTGACGCTGCCGGTCGGATCGTCCGGGACGGGTTTGCCGCTGGTCGTGTTCGTGCACGGCGGCCCGTGGGCGCGGGACGCCTGGGGGTATGACCCGACGGTCCAGTTTCTGGCCAACCGCGGGTATGCCGTGCTCCAGGTCAATTACCGCGGCTCGACCGGATTCGGAAAACACTTCATGCACGCCGCCGAGCGCGAGTTCGCCGGCAAGATGCACGACGACCTGATCGACGGAGTCGACTGGGCCGTCGCCCAAGGGGTCGCCGATCCGGACCGGGTCGGGATCTACGGTGGCTCGTACGGCGGGTACGCGGCGTTGGTCGGGGTGACGTTCACGCCGGATGTCTTTGCGGCGGCCGTGAGTTACGTTGGCCCGTCGAGCCTGGTGACGCTGACCCGGTCGTTTCCGGCCTACTGGCGCCCGCTGCTGGCGAGCACGTGGTTCCGCTACGTCGGCGACCCGGACCACCCGGACGACCTCGCCGACATGGAGCGACGGTCACCACTCGGCCGCGTCGATCGGATCACGACCCCGCTGCTGGTCATCCAGGGCGCTAACGATCCGCGCGTGACCAAGCAGGAAAGCGATCAGATCGTCGCGGCCCTGCGCGCACGCGGCGTGCCGGTCGACTACATCTGCAAGGAGGACGAAGGGCACGGCTTCATCAAGCCGGAGAACCGCATGGAGGCGTTTGCCGCAATCGAACGGTTCTTTGCGGTGCACCTCGGCGGTCGGGCGACGCCGGCGGGCTGACACGGGCGCGGGGGCGGCGGAGGGAGCGGCCGGCCGACGCCGAATCCCCTCACCGACGAACGCCCACGGCTGTGGTGTCGAGGTGATGTCGCCCGACGCCAGCGTCCGGCACCTTCGCCGCCGGGAATGTCATTGTGTTGGCGGACGCGGGCCGCAGTCCGGCGCCAAACGCATGAGCGGCGCCATCTTGAGACCACCGGGAGGCTGTGTTGTCGCAGAAGAGGACCATCATCGGGGTGATCATCGCCGCGGTCGTGATCGCGGGCGTGATCATCGCGATCCAGCAGGCCGGCAACAGCAGCTCCACGGACTCGAAGTATGCGGCGAAGTTCACGGCCGGCTACCCGGTGGTCAGCAAGATGCTGTCCGGCATTCCGCAGAAGGGCCAGGTGCTGGGGAAGGCGACTGCGCCGGTGACGATCGTCGAGTACATGGACTACAAGTGCCCGGTGTGTGGCGCGGCGTCGAGCAACCTCGTGCCGCCGCTGATCCAGGACTACGTGCGCACGGGCAAGGCCAAGATGGAGCTGCGTCCGATCCACATCATCCAGGGCAACCAGTCCGAGACGGCGGCGCTGGCCGGGTTCGGTATCGCCCCGCAGAACAAGCTGTGGCAGTTCTCCGAGCTGATCCAGCAAAACCAGGGCAGCGAGGTCGACCCCTGGCTGACGGACGGCGTGCTCACCGACGCCGCCAAGACAGTCGGCGCAGACGTCGGCACCTGGAACACCGCCCGCGCCAGCCAGGCTGTCGCCACCGAGTTCATCAACACCACCAATGCGTTCCAGGCCGACACGAGTGCCGCCGGGGTTCAGGAGGCCACGCCGACGTTTATCATCAAGGGCGCCAAGGGCTCCCAGGTGGTCCAGGGCGACGTTCCCGAGGCGCAGATCGCGGCAGCGATCACCCAGGTGGGCGGCTAGGTCGCAGGTGGGATTCGACCGTCGCGCACGCGACTTCTGGCCCAGGATCGTCGCGGCGATCCTGGCACTCGTCGGCATCGGGGTCACCGTGTATCTGGTCTGGGAGCGGTATCACGGCAACGCGCCGGTGTGCGCCCTGGGTGGCGGGTGCCTGACTGTTCAACGCAGCGAGTGGGCGACCGTCGCCGGGGTTCCCGTGGCGATCTTGGGCCTCGTCGCCTACGTCGGGATGCTCGTCTGCGCGCTCGTGCCGCGTCAGATCGCCGCGCTCGGATCGCTGTTTCTTTCACTTTTGGGCGTGATGCTCTCCGGGTATCTGACCTACCTCGAGCTGTTCTCGATCCACGCCGTCTGTGAGTACTGCGTCACCAGCGCGGTCGTCGTGACGCTCCTGCTCGTCGCAAGCGTCATCCGTCTCTTGTGGCTCGACGCGGCGATGCCCGACCCCGACGCCTGAGCACCGGCTCAGTCGGGGCCGAGCAGCCCGGCGGCCAACGCTTGGCGCACGAGCGCGGCGCGCGAATCGGCCTTGAGCTTGCGCATGATGTGGGCGCGGTGGGTCTCGATGGTCTTCACGCTGACGACGAGGGCGTCGGCGATCTCGTGGTTGGTGTTGCCGAGCGCGAGCAGCCGCAGGACTTCCAACTCCCGCGGCGACAACGTGCTCATCGGGGTCTCAGGACTCTTCGGGGTCGCGGGATCGGGGACTCCCGGGCCGCGATAGGTCTCGCCGCGCACCGCGGAACGGATTGCGGCAGTCAACTCGTCCTGGGTCGACGACTTGAGCACGTAGCCGATGGCCCCCTCGGCGAACGCCCGGCGGACGTGGTCGAAGTCGTCGTACATCGAGAGCATCACGATCGCCATGCCGGGCGCCTTCGCGTGAAGCGGCCGGATCGCGGCGATGCCGCTGCCGTCGGGCAGGTGGATGTCCAGGACCGCGACGTCCGGCTGCGCGTCGGCCGCCGCCGCGCACGCCTCCGCAACCGTTCCGGCTTCGGCGACCACCTCGAGATCGGGCTCGGCGGCGAACAGCAGTCCGAGCCCCCGGCGCAGAAGCGCGTGGTCGTCGACGACCAGGATGCGCGTCGGCGTCGTCATGCACAGCCCCGTGCCGATGGCGGATGCGCGCTCTGGCGCCCAGCTCGAGCCGTTGTCAACGCAGTCTCCGATGACGCGTGGAACCTGGTACGGCTAGCGTAGTCCCGATCACGGGGCGAATCGGCGGACGGACCTACTGCGTCGAGGGGAATCCGTCGGGGCCGCCGCCGGGCCGGCCTTGGCGCAGCGCCCGCAACCTCCGGACTCCGAACAGCAGCCCCAGGATGGCGAGCGCGGCGATGCCGATGAACAGCGGGCGCCACCATCGCGGGTGGGACGCCGGATGCTTGGCGTGGGCGAGCACCGCCGACCGGTGCTCGAGCGTGGTCGCCAAGGGATGGGTCGGGTCGAGCCGGGCGACGTCGGCGAAGGCCGCCGCCGCCGCCGCATAGTGCCCGGACCACAAGTTGTCCATACCGCGTTCGAACATCGTGAACGTTGTCCCGCTGGCGTTCGTGATGTGCAGATGCTGGAGCAGGGCGAAGATGTTCTGGGACTGCTCCATCGCGCCGCCGGTCGGCGTCTTGAAGCGCACGACGCCGTGCACGGACGCCTCGGCATCGATGACCGGCGCCCCGGAGTCGCCGCGGGAGATCGGCGCGCTGATGAGGGTGAGCTGCTGGCCGTGGGCCACCTTCTTCGCGACACCCGTCGGCCCGATGGTGCCGATCTTGACGCCCGGGACCAGCGTCTCCGGCAATCCGAGGGTTGTCGCCGTTCCGACCCCGTAACCGATCGCGGCGGCTGGAGTCCCGACCGTCTCGCCCTCGTTGAGCAGGAGTGCGGGCACGTTGCCGGTCGACAGTTGCAGCAGCGCGATGTCGAGGCGCGTCTCGACGCTGCCCGGGATGACGTGGGCGCCGACCGGTTCGGTCGCCCCGGTCGCCGCGAGGCGTGCACGCCAGACGCGGACACCGACCACTCGGACCCCGACGGGTAGGACGTTGTTGTCGTTGACCCACTTCTCGTACGCCGGCTCGGCGCCGAATTTGCCCACCCGCGCCAGCGCAAGGGGCGCCGCTGCGACCGCGAGCGCCGCGCCGAACGGTGCCGCGACATGCGCGTCGGTCACCAGCACGCCCGAGGGCGCGACCGCGAACGCCGTCCCGAGCTCGGTCACATTATGGATCGGCCCGAGCGGGTAGGTCGTACCGGTGCCGGTCCGCAGGGCGGTTACCGACACGGTCGTCTCGACCCGATAGACCGATCCCAGTGACAGGAGCACGGCGCGCTGCAGCGGGTCGTTGGTCTGGGCGTTCGGGATCGCGGCCGCCGCCGTCGCCGGCGTGATGCACACGACCGCGATCGCCAGCCAGGTCTGGACGCGGCGGGACACGTCCCCAGGGTAGCCCACACGCCCAGGGGCGCCCCCGGCGGCCTGGCACCGCCCCGGCTTCGGGGTTGCGGGCGGGTGGGATACCGCCCGCCGCGGGGATCGCTAGTGGCGGAAGTGGCGCCGCCCGGTGAACACCATCGACAGTCCCGCCCGGTCGGCGCCGGCGATGACCTCCTCGTCGCGGATCGATCCGCCCGGCTGGATAATCGCCTTGACCCCGGCAGCGACGGCAGCCTCGGGGCCGTCGGCGAACGGGAAGAACGCGTCACTCGCGAGCACGGCGCCCGGGATCGGGACGGTGGCCTTCTGGATCGACAGGCGCACGGAGTCGACCCGGCTCATCTGCCCGGCACCGATGCCGACCGTGACGAGGTCGCGTGCCAGGATGATCGCGTTGGACTTGACGTGCTTCGCGACGCGCCATGCGAACAGGAGGTCGCCCCACTCGCCTTCGGAGGGGTGGCGCGCGGTCACCACGTGCATCGCGTCCCGCTCCTCGGACTCGGTGTCCCGGTCCTGCACGAGCAGGCCGCCGGCGACCCGGCGAAGGTCGAGCTCGCCGGGGTTGTTCCGCCGCCGTTCGTCGTTGCGCATGATGCGGGTGTTCGGCTTGCGGGTCAGCGCCACGAGCGCTGCCGGGTCGTACCCCGGAGCGAGCAGGACCTCGATGAACGTCGACGCCAGCAGCTCGGCGAGCTCGGGGTCAACCTGGCGGTTGACCACGATGACCCCGCCGTAGGCCGACACCGGATCGCAGTCGCGTGCGGCGATGTAGGCCTGCAGGACGTCCTGACCGACGGCGACCCCGCACGGATTGTTGTGCTTGATGATCACGCAGGCCGGCAGCTCGAACTCGGCGAGCAGGTTCCGGCCACCCTCGAGGTCGAGGAGGTTGTTGAACGAGAGGTCCTTGCCGTGCAACTTCTCCACGCGTGAGAGCAGGTGGGAGCGGGCGCCGCGCTGGATGTAGTAGGCGCCGCGCTGATGCGGGTTCTCGCCATAGCTCACGTCGAACTCGCGCCGGAACGCCATGACGATCTGGGCGGGAAACTCCGTGTCGGCGTCGGTCAGCCAGCTGGCGATCGCCGCGTCGTAGGCGGCGGTCAATTCGAATGCCCGCCCGGCGAGGTGCCGCCGGGTCGCCGCCGAGACCTCGCCGCCCGAGGCCGTGAGTTCGGCGAGCACGGACTCGTACTGGTCCGGCGCGGTCAGGATGGTGACGCGCTGGTGGTTCTTGGCCGATGCTCGCACCATCGCCGGCCCGCCGATGTCGATCTGCTCGACCAGCTCGTCGTCGCTGATCCCGCGCTTGGCGAGATATGCCTCGAACGGGTACAGGTTGACGCAGACCAGGTCGATGCCCTCGATGCCCGAAGCGGCCATGTCGGCTTGGTCCTCGGGAAGGTCTTCGCGGGCGAGGATGCCCCCGTGGATCTTGGGGTGCAACGTCTTGACGCGGCCCCCAAGGATCTCCGGTTGGCCCGTCACCGCTTCGACGCGCGTCACCGGGACGCCGAGGCCCTCGATCGCCGTCGCGGTTCCCCCGGTCGAGAGGATCTCGACACCGAGGTCGGTCAGACCCCGCACCAGCGCATCCAGGCCGGTCTTGTCGGATACGGAGACCAGCGCTCGGCGGATCTTCACAGTTGCCCCTCCTCGAGGATATGGACCTTTCGTGGTGACTGGGGGTCGCGCCAGACGCGCCCCGCGGCGAACAGCCGCACGGCATCCGGCAGGAGGCGGTGCTCTGCGGCGTGCACGCGCTCGGCAAGCGACTCGCGGGTGTCGCCGACGTACACCGGCACGGGTTCTTGGAGAATCGGGGGTCCGCCGTCGACTTCCTCTTCGGCGTAGTGGACGGTCACGCCCGTAAAGCGGACCCCCCATGCGAGCGCGTCGTCGATCGCATGCATGCCGGGGAATGCCGGCAGCAGCGACGGGTGCAGGTTGATCACGCGGTTGGGGAAGCGGTCGAGAAACGCCCCCGTCAGGATGCTCATCCACCCGGCAAGCACGACGAGGTCGGGCGCCTCGCCGGCGACGACGTCGGCGAGGGCACGATCGCGGTCGAGGCGATCGGCGCCGGGGTCCCTCGCGACGATCCTGGTTGGGATGCCGGCGGTCCGGGCCCGCTCGATCCCGAATGCATCCTCGCGGGAGCTCACGACAAGCACGATTTCCGACGGGCCGCCCGGCGTGTGCACAGTGTCGATCAGGCGCTGCAAGTTGGTGCCCGAACCGGAGATCAGCACGACGATCCGGAACGCGTCAGGCACGCCGCATCCCTGCGCCCGGGCCGACCCTGCCGATCACGCATGCGTCGGGGATCCGATCGGCGATCGCCGGCTGCGCCGACTCCGGCGCCACGATGCACAGGCCGATCCCCATGTTGAAGGTGTCCCACGCGTCCCCGTCGGCGACCCGACCCGAGGCGATGATTGCCGCGATGGCCGCCGGCATCGGCCAGCTGCCGGGGATGAGCGTCGCGCCAAGGCCGTCCGGCAGCGCACGCGGCAGGTTCTCCGGGAGTCCGCCGCCCGTGATATGCGCGACCGCATGCAGGTCGACATCGCCGTCGATGAGATCGAGCACCTCGCGGACATAGAGCCGCGTGGGAGTCAACAGCACCTCGGCCGAACAGTCGAGCGCACCGTCCGCCACCAGGGCCCGGACCAGCGAGAAGCCGTTCGAATGAACGCCGGACGACGGGATGCCGACGATCAGGTCACCGTCCCGGACACGTTCGGGGCCGAGCATGCGGTCGCGCTCGACGATGCCCATCGCAAACCCGGCCAGGTCGAAATGCCCGGGCCGGTAGAGCCCCGGTAGCTCGGCCGTCTCACCGCCGAGTAGCGCGCAGTCAACGGCGCGGCAGGCGTCGGCGATCGAGGTGACGAGGACGTGCGCCTCGTCCGGGTCGAGCTTGCCGACGGCCAGGTAGTCGAGGAACCCGACCGGTCGCGCCCCGGAGCAGATCAGGTCGTTGACGCACATCGCCACGAGGTCCTGCCCGAGACCGCTCAGCCGTCCTGCCTCGCGCGCAAGGAGCAGCTTCGTACCGACGCCGTCGGTGCAGGCCAGCAAGACCGGCTCCCGCATCGGTGGCAGTGCGATGCCGCCGGCGAATCCGGTCACCCCACCGTGGACGAGCCCGGCGATATTGGCCGTGTGGGTGCGGGCCGCGTCGAGATCGACGCCGGCATCGCGGTACGAGATCTCCCGCGCGCTCACGCCGGTCGTGCTCCGGCCGTCGGCGCGACCGCGCCCTCGAAGCGGAGTTTGATCGTCGAGTCCGGCACCGGGATCGCGTACTCGCCCGTAAAGCAGGCGCGGCAGAACCGGTCGGCGGGCGTGCCGATGGCACGCTGGAGCCCGTCGAGGGACAGGTACGACAGCGACGTCGCGCCGGTGACGCGGGCGACCTCGTCGATCGACATCCGCGCGGCGATCAGCTCACCGCGGGACGGCATGTCGATGCCGTAGAAACACGGCCATGCGATCGGCGGACTCGAGATCCGCATGTGGACCTCGCGGGCCCCCGCCTCGCGCAGCATCGCGACGACCTGCTCGGTGGTGGTCCCGCGCACGATCGAGTCATCGACCACGATCAGGCGCTTGCCGTCGATGACCTCCCGGAGGGGGTTGAACTTCAGCTTGACGCCGTTCTTGCGCAGCTCCTGGTCGGGCTGGATGAAACTCCGACCCACGTACCGGTTCCGCACCACCGCCTCTGAATATGGAATGCCCGACGCAAACGCGTACCCGATCGCCGCCGGGGTGCCCGAGTCCGGCAGGCCGACGACCATGTCCGCGTCGACCGGTGCCTCCCGGGCGAGCTCGATGCCCATCGCACGGCGCTGTTCCCAGACGTTCTTGCCGTCGAGCAGGCTGTCCGGACGGGCGAAGTAGATGTGTTCGAAGACGCACATTCGTGAGGCGGACGGTGCCAGCACCTGTCGGCTCTCGATGCCCGCCGCGGTCAGCCGGACCGCCTCACCCGGCCGCACTTCGCGCATGAGCTCGGCACCGATCTGGTCGAGGGCGCAGGTCTCGGATGCGACGCAGTACCCGCCCTCGAGCCGTCCGAGCACCAGCGGGCGCACCCCGTGGGCGTCGCGGAACGCGACCAACTCGTCGGCGGACAGGGCCACTGCCGAGAATGCGCCGACCAGGCGTCCGATGACGGCGACGACCGCGTCGAGCAGGGACCCCGGTTCACGTGCCAGCAGGGCCGCGATGATCTCCGAGTCGGTGGTCGCCTGAAGCGGCTGCGGGTCGTTGCAGAGCTGCTCCCGAAGCGCGTCGGTATTGGTGAGGTTGCCGTTGTGGCCGAGCGCGACCAGGCCATCCCCGCGGTTGCGGGTGACCGGCTGGGCGTTCTCCCACTTGTTGGACCCGGTCGTCGAGTAGCGGACGTGCCCGATCGCCGAGTGCCCCGACAGGCTCCGTAGTGACGGCTCGTCGAACACGGCCCCGACCAAGCCGAGGTCGCGCTGCACCATGACATGGCCGTCGTCGGTCACGGCGATGCCGGCGCTCTCCTGCCCGCGGTGCTGGAGGGCGTGGAGCGCGAAGAATGCGAGCCGGGAGATGTCGCGCCCGGGCGCCACGATGCCGACGACGCCGCATTCGTCATGGGGAGAGTCATCGTCCCAGAGCACGCTCATGCGATCGCCTTGGTCAGTGTGGTCTCGTAGACGTCACGCGCCCGCTCGAGCTCGAGACGGACGCTCATCCCGTCGACGGACACCTCCACAGTATCGCCACCGACGGCGCCGATGACCGCGACGGGTACGTCACCGGCGCTCTCCCGCAGCGCTGCGAGCGCCTCCGGGCGGCAGGTGACGACGATCCGCTCGCCCGATTCACCGAACAGGACCTCGTCGGCGCGCCGCCCGCCCGGGAGCGTCACGGTGCAGCCGATTCCGCCGGCGAGCGCCGATTCCGCGAGGGTGACGGCGATCCCGCCGTCCGAGACGTCGTGGGCGGAGGTCACCACGCCCCGGCGCGCGGCGGTGACCATCGCGCTGACGAGTGCGGCCTCACGGCCGAGATCCGGGCGAGCCGGCGAGCCGGATGCGGTGCCCAGCCACTCACTTGCGTCGAGCCGCGGCAGGCCCCCGCCGAGCAGGACGACCAGGTCGCCCTCCGCCCCGTAGGCGTGTCCGACGCTCGCCGCGGCGTCCTCCAGCAGCCCCACCATGCCGATCACCGGGGTCGGGTAGATGGCGCGCTCAGGGCTCTCGTTGTAGAGCGATACGTTGCCCGAGACCACCGGGACGGAGATCGCCTCGAGCGCCTCGCTCATCCCCTCGATGGCCTCGGCCAGCCGCCAGCCCGTGCTCCCCTTCTCGGGGTTCGCAAAGTTGAGGCAGTCGCTGGCCGCGTATGGGAGCCCGCCCGTGCAGGCGATGTTGCGCGCGGCCTCGAACACCGATGCCCGCCCGCCGCCGCGCGGGTCGAGCTCGCAATGGCGCTCGGCGCAGTCGGTCGTGACCGCAAGCGCCCGGGACATGCCCGGTATACGGATCACCGCGGCGTCTCCACCTGGGCGTCGGACGGTGTTCGCGCCGACGAGGTGATCGTATTGCTGGTAGATCCACCGCTTTGAGGCGATGTTGGGGCGGCCGAGGAGGGCGAGCCACGCGTTCGCAAGATCGCCCGGGACCGGAACCGCATCGAGATCCAGCGCTACCGGGGCCGGCGCCGGGTCGCGTGGTACGGCGTAGGAGGGCGCGTCGTCGGTCAGGGCCGATGCCGGGATATCCACGACGATTTCGCCATGGTGGCGGGCCGTGAAGTTTCCCGTGCCGGTCACGGTGCCGATGACGTTGGCGTCCAGCTCCCAGCGTGCGCACATCGCCAGGACCGCGTCGAGATTGGCCGGATCGACGAGTCCGAGCATGCGCTCCTGACTCTCCGACACGAGGATCTCGGCCGCCGCCATCCCCTCCTCGCGCAGGTGGACGCGGTCGAGGTCGATCTCGAGTCCCACGCCGCCCTTGGCCGCCATCTCGCTTGCGGCGCTGGTGAGTCCGGCCGCGCCGAGATCTTGGAGGGCGAGCAGCAAGCCGCCGCCGGCCAGCTCGAGACAGCAGTCGATGAGTTTGCGCTCGGTGAACGGGTCCGAGACCTGGACCGAGGGTCGCTTGCTGTCGTCGTCGGCGCTCAGCTCTGCCGATGCGAGCACGCTTGCTCCGCCGATGCCGTCGCGCCCGGTGCGGTTTCCGATCAGGACCAACAGATTGCCCTCGCCGAACGCCGCGGCGCGCAACATCCCGTCGGCGGGGACCAGCCCGACGCACATGGCGTTGACCAGGCACGAATCCTCGTAGCGATCGTCGAACACGACCTCTCCGCCCACCGTCGGCACGCCGATGCAGTTGCCGTAATGGCCGATGCCCGCGACGGCACGGGTGAACAGATGTCGGCTGCGCGGGCTGTCGAGCGTGCCGAAGCGCAGCGAATCGAGCAGGGCGATCGGGCGGGCGCCCAGGGCGAGGATGTCGCGCACGATCCCGCCGACACCGGTCGCGGCGCCCTCAAAGGGCTCGACCGCCGAGGGGTGGTTGTGGGACTCCACCTTCAGGGCGATCGCCCAACCGTCGCCGACGTCGACCGCGCCGGCGTTCTCGCCGGGTCCCTGCAGGACGTGCGGGCCCGTGGTCGGGAAGCGTCGCAGCAGACTCCGGGAGTGCTTGTAGGAGCAGTGCTCGCTCCACATCAGGCTGAACATCACCAGTTCCGGATCGGTGGGCGGGCGCCCGATCAGCCCCGGAATCGCGGCAAACTCCTCGTCGGAGAGCCCAAGCTGGCGGTGCAGCGGCGCGCTCATGCGCGCACCAGCGCCGCAAACAACCCGAGCCCGTCGGTGGATCCCAGCAGCGGGTCGGTCGCCTCCTCCGGATGCGGCATCAGGCCGAGGACGTTGCCCGCGGCGTTTGCGACCCCTGCCGCCGACGCCACCGCCCCGAGCGGGTTCTCGGCGCCGTACGACAGCACGATGCGGGTGGTCGCGGGGTCACCGAACCAGGCACCGTCATGGTTCTTGATCGGGATCGAGAGCGATCCGCCCAGCTCACGGGTGAACGGCGTGTGCCGGTCAACGACCTCGAGCTCGACCTGCCGGCAGACGAACGACGTGCTCTGATTCGTCCGCAGGACGCCGGGCAGCAGCCCGGCCTCGCACAGCACCTGGAATCCGTTGCAGATGCCCAGCACGAGGCCGCCCGCGTCGGCATGGCGTCGGACGGGGGCCATGATCGGCGACCGCGATGCGATCGCCCCCGGCCGCAGGTGGTCGCCGTAGCTGAACCCGCCCGGCAGCACGACTGCGCGGGTCCCGGCGGGGAGCTCCGTATCGGCATGCCAGGCATAGGTCGCCTGCCCGCCGACCGCCTGGACGGCGCGGATGGCGCTGTCGTGGTCAAGCGATCCGGGGAACCGCACGACGGCAATCACCGGTCAGCCCTCGAGCGCGACGGTGAAGTCTTCGATCAGGGGGTTCGCCAGAAGCTGCTCGCACATCCGGCGGGCATCGCCCAGCGGGTCCGGACCCTCGAGCTCCAGCTCGATCCGGCGCCCGAGCCGGACGTCGTGGATCCCCGCGAAGCCGAGGCGCCCGAGGGCGCCCTGCACGGCCTGGCCCTGCGGATCGAGCACGCCGTCACGCGGCATGACCGTTACGACGACACGGGTCATCGGTGCGCCTCCTGGAGGTAGTCGACAAATCGGTGTCCGGAGATACGTTCATACGCCTGGATGTAGCGTGCGCGTGTGCCCTCGACGACCTCGTCCGGCAGCGCCGGTCCGGGCGGCGAGTGGTCCCAGCCAGAGCCGTCGAGCCAGTCCCTCACGTACTGCTTGTCGAACGACGCCGGGCTCGCACCAGGCGCCCATGCAGCGGCCGGCCAGAGCCGGGAGCTATCGGGCGTCAGCACCTCGTCGGCGAGTACCAGCGCGCCGTCTCCGTCGCGCCCGAACTCAAACTTGGTGTCGGCGAGGATGATCCCGGCCTCGGCGCAGCGGTCGTGGGCCTGGCGGTAGATCGCGAGGGTGAGCGCCTCGAGGGCTGCGACGGGCCCGGCGCCGAAGCGCGCCGCGGCCTCGTCGCGGGTGATGTTCTCGTCGTGCCCGCTGGTCGCTTTGGTTGCGGGCGTGAAGATCGGCTCGGGCAGGCGGTCGCCCTGGCGCAGGCCCGGCGGAAGTGCGTGGCCGCCGACCATGCCAGTCTCGCGATACTCGCGCCAGCCCGATCCGGCGAGGTATCCGCGGGCGACGCATTCGAGCTCGATCATCTCGAGTCGCCGGACGAGCATCGTGCGGCCCGCGAACTCGTCGGCGCGGAAGGACTCGGGGAGGTCATCGCCGCGGATGCTGATCAGGTGGTTCGGCACGAGGTCCGCGGTCTCGGCAAACCAGAACACCGACATCGCCGTCAGTACGCGCCCCTTGTCGGGGATCGGCGTCGGCATGATGACGTCGTACGCAGAGATGCGGTCACTCGCGACTAGGACGAGCCGGTCATCGCCGTCGGCGTAGATCTCGCGGACCTTACCGCGTGCGATCGGCTCCGGGATCACAGTGCCGCGACCCGGTCCATGACCTCGTCGACGTGCCGGAGGTACCAGCGCGGGTCGAACAGCTCAGCCAGCGCGTCGGCGTCGAGGCGGGTGGCCACGTCGGGATCGGCCGCCAACAGCTCGCGCAGTGGCACGCGGGTGTTCCAGCACTCCATCGCGTTGCGCTGGACGATGGCGTACGCATCCTCGCGGGTGAGACCCGTCCCGACCAACGCCAGCAGCACCCGCTGCGAGAACACGAGCCCCCCGGAGCTCTCGAGGATCTCCTGCATGCGTTCGGTGTAGACGACCAGGCCGCCGACCAGCTGCTGGGCCTTGGCGAGCATGTAGTCGAGCGCAAGGAACGCGTCGGGCAGAATCACGCGCTCGACCGACGAGTGCGAGATGTCCCGCTCGTGCCAGAGCGCCACGTCCTCGAGAGCGGCGACCGATGCGCCGCGGACGACGCGCGCGAGCCCCGAGATCCGCTCGGCCGTGATGGGATTCCGCTTGTGCGGCATCGCCGAGCTGCCCTTCTGGCCTACGGTGAAGGCCTCCTCGACTTCGCGGACCTCCGTGCGCTGCAGGTGGCGCAGCTCGGTGGCGAGGCGGTCGAGCGAGCTCGCCGCGACGGCCATCGCGGTGACGAGCTCCGCGTGCCGGTCGCGGGCGACGACCTGCGTTGAGACCGGTTCGGCGCCGAGGCCGATCTCCTCAAGCACCTCTGCCTCGAGGTCGGGCGGCAGCGTGGCGTACGTGCCGACGGCCCCGGACAGCTTGCCGATCGCGCACTGGGCGACGGCACGCGCCAGGCGCTCTTCGTTGCGCCGGCTCTCGAACGCGAATCCAGCGATGCGGAGTCCGAAGCTCGTGGGCTCGGCGTGCACGCCGTGGGTCCGTCCCACGGCGACGGTGTCGCGGTGGGCGAGCGCCAAGTCGCGCAGCACGACGGTGAGCGCCGCCTGCTCGGCCAGCAGCAGCTCGCCCGCGCGCTTGATCGCCAGCCCGAGGCCGGTGTCGAGGACGTCCGACGAGGTCATGCCGTAGTGGATCCAGCGCGAGGCCGGGCCCACGTGTTCGGCGACGTCGGTCAGGAACGCGACGACATCGTGGTTGGTCGTCTTCTCGAGTTCCTGCGAGCGCTCGACCGTGAAGGCGGACTTGGCCTCGATCTCGACGAGGTCGTCGGCCGGAATCACGCCGCGCCGAGCCCAGGCGCGGCAGACGGCGAGTTCCACCTCGAGCCACCGTCCGAACTTCGCCTCCTCGACCCAGACCGCCGACATGGCCGGTCGTGAGTAGCGCGGAATCACAGGCCCAGCGCGATGTCGCGTCGCATTTGCATGCCCTCCCAGGTGATGAGCTCCGCCGCGGCGTACGCCCGTGCGCGCGCCTCGGCGACGGTGGTGCCCCGGTGGGCAACCGCGAGGACACGTCCGCCGCCGGTTACGAGTTGGCCCGCATCGTTGCGACGCGTGCCCGCGTGGTAGATCTCGGCGCCGAGCGCCGCCGCCGCGAGGCCCGAGATGACGTCGCCCTGGCGCGGCGTGCCGGGATAACCGGCCGCGGCGAGCACGATCGCGACGCACGGGTCCGCATGGACGGCCACGGGGCGGTCAGGGACGCGTCCCCGGGCCGCGTTGCCGAGAAATTCCAGGGCGTCGTCGGCGAGTCGCGGCAGCAGCGCCTGCGTCTCCGGATCGCCGAACCGCACATTGAACTCCAGCACCCGCGGGCCCGCGGCCGTCATCATCAGGCCGGCGTACAGAACCCCCGAAAAGGGGATTCCCCGACGTGCCATTTCGGCGACGACCGGACGGTGCACCAGGTCGATCAGGCGGTCGGCCTCGGCGTCCGACAGGTCCGGGATCGGCGAGACCGACCCCATTCCGCCCGTGTTCGGGCCGACGTTCCCGTCGCCGATCGGCTTGTAGTCACGCGCGGCGGGAAACCGCGCGATGTGTTCGCCCGCGCAGATCGCCAGCAGCGACACCTCGGGACCGGTCATCCCCTCCTCGACCACGACGATCGCACCGGCCTCGCCGAACACGCGACGCTCGAGCGCGTCGGTGAGCGCCGTGACCGCCTCGTCGCGGGTCTGGGCGACGACGACGCCCTTGCCGGCGGCAAGCCCGTCGGCTTTGATCGCGACCGGGACCCCGAACGCGTCGATCGCCGCGACGCCCGTCGCGACGTCGGTCACCGTCACCGAGCGGGCGGTCGGTACGCCGGCGGCCACCATGATCTCCTTGGCGAAGGCCTTGCTGCCTTCGAGTCGTGCGGCGGCCTTCGATGGGCCGAGCACGGGAATGCCTGCCACCCGTAGCGCGTCGCCCGCCCCGGTGACCAGGGGGGCCTCGGGGCCGAGGATCACGAAGTCGGCGGCGATTTCCCGTGCGAGCGCGGTCACCGCCCGCGGGTCGTTGACGTCAACCGGGCGAACCTGGGCGTCCTGTGCGATGCCGGCGTTGCCGGGGGCGCAATAGATATTCGGGTTGCCTTCAGCGCGCGCGAGCGCCCGCACAAGGGCGTGTTCGCGACCGCCGCCGCCCACCACCAGCACCGTCTGCTGCACCTGCGCATGGTCGCACATACGATCGTCCGGCGCGCCCGGTCTCCGACAGTTTTTTTCCCGCGGGGAGCGGGGTCGCGCGCGTCAGATCTCGACGGTATCGATCACCTGGTGGCGGCCCTGGCCCGTTCCGATCAGCGTGATCGGAACCTCGACGGCGTCGGAGATCGTCTGGACATAGTTGCGGGCCGCGTCCGGCAGGTTGCGCAGCTCACGGCACTCGGTGATGTCGACGTCCCAGCCGTCCAGGTCGCGGTAGACCGGGGTGCATCCGTGGAACACCGACTGGTGGTACGGCAGGTCGGTGAGGACGTCGCCCTCGCGGGTGCGATAGGCCTCGCAGATCCGGACACGCTCGAAGCCGGACAGCACGTCCAGCTTGGTCAGCGCGAGCTCGGTGAACCCGGACAGGCGCGCCGCGTAGCGCAGCGCGACCAGGTCAATCCATCCGCAGCGCCGCTGGCGGCCCGTCGTCGTTCCGAACTCATTGCCGCGCTCAAGCATGCGCATGCCGTCCGCGTCGTCGACCTCGGTCGGGAAGGGGCCCTCTCCGACGCGTGTCGTATAGGCCTTGCTGACGCCGACCACGCGGGAGATGCGGGTCGGTCCGATGCCGATGCCCGCGCACGCGGCGCCGGCGATCGGGTTCGACGAGGTCACGAACGGGTAGGTGCCGTGGTCGACGTCGAGCATCGTGCCCTGCGCGCCCTCGAGCAGGACATTCTGGCCGGCGCGCAGCGCCTGGTCGACGATCAGCGACGTGTCCGCGATAAAGGACTCCAGCCGTGCCGCGACCGGCGCCAGGGTGTCGGCGATTTCGATGGCGTCCATCCGCGGAAGCCCGTAGATCCGCTCCATGATCTCGTTCTTGAGCTCGAGGGCGATCTCAAGCTTCCTGACGAGGATCTTGCGGTCCAGTAGGTCCTGGGCGCGGATTCCCGTGCGGGCGGCCTTGTCCTGGTAACAGGGGCCGATGCCGCGCCGGGTCGTACCGATCGAGAAGCGCCCCAGGCGCATCTCCGATGCCCCATCCAGGGCGATGTGGTACGGCATGATGAGGTGCGCGTTGCTCGATAGGCGCAGCCCGTCGAGCGCGATGCCGCGCCGTTCCAGGGCATCGATCTCGGTGACGAGTGCGGCCGGGTCGACGACGGTTCCGCTGCCGATGACGCAGAGGGTTCCCGGGTACAGGATCCCGGACGGGACCAGGTGCAGTTTGTAGGTCTCGTCGCCGGCGACGATGGTGTGGCCGGCGTTGTTGCCGCCCTGGTAGCGGGCGACAAGGTCGCTCTTTTCTGCGAGCAGGTCGACGACCTTGCCCTTGCCTTCATCGCCCCATTGGGCGCCCACGATTACGGTTGCAGGCATGCGTTAGCTGTCTCGCCGGAGGTTGCCGAACTTGGCGTACGTGCCCATGAACGTGAGCTTCACGCGATCGGTCGGGCCGCTGCGGTGCTTGGCAAGGTTGACCTCGGCGATCCCCTTCTCCTCGGAATCGGCGTTGTAGTAGTCGTCGCGGTAGATGAGCATGACGAGATCCGCATCCTGCTCGATGGCACCGGACTCACGAAGGTCCGACAGCATCGGGCGTTTGTCGGGCCGGCTGTCGGGCGAGCGGTTGAGCTGCGAGATGCAGATGAGCGGCACGTCCAGATCCCGCGCCAGCATCTTGAGCCCGCGGGAGATGGTAGACAACTCTTGCACGCGATTCTCGTCCCGACGCCCGGTGCGCGACTCCATCAACTGGATGTAGTCGACGATCACCAGGTCGAGCCCCTCGCGACTCTTGAGGCGTCGCGCCTTGGTCCTCATCTCGCCGATGGTGATGCCCTCGGAGTCGTCGATGAACAGTCGGGCCTGGGCGATCTGGTCGGCGGCCCGGGTGACCCGGGGCCAATCCTCCGGAGCGAGCCGCCCGCTACGCATACGGGTCATGTCCACCATGGCCGCCGAGCCCAACAGCCGCTGGACGAGCTCTTCACCGCTCATCTCGAGCGAGAACACGGCGACCGTCCCCTTCTCGTGTAGCGCGACGTGCTCGGCCATGCAGAGCGCGAGCGCCGTTTTGCCCATGCTGGGTCGGGCCGCGACGACGATCAGGTTGGCCGCACGCAGGCCGCCGGTGAGACGGTCGAGGTCGACAAAGCCCGTGGGAAGCCCGGTGATCTCCGATCCCGCGTCGCTCGCCGCGGTCAGGCGCTCGAAGCTCTGGAGCACCAGCTCTTTGGAGGAGGTGAAGTCCCCGCGGACACGCTTCTGGCTCAACTCGAAGATGAGGTCCTCTGCCGACTGGACCATGTCGCTCGTCTCGCCCTCGCGCCCAACGATCATCTGCTCGATTTGCTGGGCGACCTGCAGCAACCGGCGCTGGGTCGCCGTCTCCCGGACGATGTCGGCGTAGCTGCGGAAGCTCGCGGCGATGAACGGCGTGGCCATGATGTCCAGGACCGCCGCGCGCCCGCCGACGATCTCGAGGTCGCCGCGTTTGGTCAGCTGCTCGACAACCAGCAGGGGCTCGATCGGCTCGCCGACCATGAACAGATCGTTGATCGCCAGGAAGATTCGCCGATGGCCTTCTTTGTAGAAGTCATCGGGACCGGTCATCGCGAGCGTCTCCGCGACGTTGCCGGGATTTTCCATCAGTGAGGCGAGGAGGAGTTCCTCGGCCTCGAGGTTTTGGGGCGGTGGAACGCTCTGGGGCACGTGCCTGGGCCGATGGCCATGCGCCCCCCGATCGCTGATGCGACGGGAGACGCGACTTGTTTAATCGAGCAGGGGACTGACGATCGTCTTGACCTCGGCGACGAGGTCGGGACCGAGCTCGATCGGCACGTTGTAGGTGCCGACGGCACGGATCGGAGGATCGACGGTAATGCGGCGTCGGTCGATGACGATCCCGCGGGCCTCCTGGATGGCGTCGGCGACGTCGCCCGAGGTGATCGACCCGAACAGGCGTCCGTCGTCGCCGGCCTTGGCCTTGAGCGTGAGGATCGTCCGGCCCAGCAAGTCGGCCTGCTCGGCCGCCTGCGCCACGGCGCGCTCTTCGGCGACCTTGCGCTTAGCTTCGGTGCGCTGCACCTCGGCGATCCGCGCGGGCGTCGCCACTTCGGCGAGCCCCCGGGGCTGAAGGTAGTTCCTCATGTGGCCACGCGCGACCGAGACCACAGTCCCGACAGTGCCCAGCCCATTAACGTCCTGAAGAAGGATCGCGTCCATGCGCGCTCACGCCTCCGCTTGCGGTGATCGTGCTTAGAAAGGAATGTCGTCGTCGTCGGCCGGTGCTGCGGGCCGAAGATCCGACGTGTCAACCGGGAGATCCGTTGCGGGCGTCGCGGTGGTTCCCCAGCCGCGCTCCGCCCCGCCGGTGCCGCCACCGTCACCGGCGTCGCCGCGGCTGTCGAGAAAGAAGATGTCGTTGGCCACGACCTCGACGGACTGGCGCTTGCCGCCGTCCTGGGCTTCCCACTCGCGCCACGACAAGCGTCCGTCAACACCGATGCGCCGGCCCTTAGACAGGTATTGCGACGCCGTCTCGGCCTGGCGGCCAAACACGGTCACGTCGAAGTAGTTCGCGCGATCCGACCAGTTGCCGCTCTCGTCGCGGCCACGGCTCGACACGGCGAGGCGAATCGAGCAGACCGACTGGCCGCCGGCGGTGTGCCGCAGTTCGGGATCGCGGGTGAGGCGACCGACGAGCGTGACGCGATTGAGGTCGGCGGGCATCGGCTACCTGGGCCTGCGTCCGCGCGGGCCGCCGCGACCGGCGCGGGCGGGGCGGGCTTCGCCTTCGGGACGGTCGTCGACCGGAAGCGGCGCGCCGTTCGCCTTGGCGCGCTCGGCTTCGGTGCGGTTGAGCAGGACGCTCATGTAGCGGATGACCACTTCTTTGTTGATGGCCATGACGCGCTCGGCCTCGCGGAGGCCGTCGACGCTCGCGGAGCACGTCACGATCACGTACCGGCCGTCGGCCTTCTTGTCCATCACGTAGCCGAGCTTCCGGCGACCCCAGTCATTGACGTGGTCGATCTCACCGCCGCCGTCGCGGATGATCTGTTGGACGCGCTCCAGCATCTCCTGCTGGCGCTCCTCGTCGACATCGGGGTCGAGGATGATCATGATTTCGTAGGGACTGATGTTTCTCTCCGTTCCCGTCACACACGTCCGGGCCATGGGCCTCCCGGCCCGTTCTGGCAAGCATGGCACTATAGCGATTGCGCGACGGATCGGGTGAGTCCCGCGTCGCAGGTGGTCAGTCGGCCGCGCGACGCCCCGTGACGGCGGCATGCTGTGCGCGGCGTTCCGCGAGGGTCGCCAGCTCGCGCCACTCGCCCTCGGCCCAGACATCCGGGAGCACCGAGGCATGAAGGCCGGCCTGCTCGGCGAGCCAACGATCGATGACCGCCGCCGATGCGCCTCCGTGTCGCGTCGCAACGGCGCGCCCGTCCCGCAGGACGAACAGCACCGGCACGACCGAACGGCTGATGCGGATCCCGCGCGGCCACAGCAGCTCGCCGCGGGCAGCCCAATCCCCGGGCGTGGCGAGGATGCCGAGCGCGACCGGCACGTCTGGGCGTGCCGCGGCCACCGCGCCGAGGCTGGCAGGGAGCATCTGGGTCGCGGGACAACGTGGGATCCCGAGCCCGAGCAGCCCGAGCAGCCCGAGCGTCACGTCGGCCACGCGGGCCAGCGCGACCTCGAGCGGCTCCGGTGGGACGGACCGGGGGTACAGGTGTCGCGAATCCATGCGCCTATCAGAGCACATCCGATCCCGGCGGCAACCGGCTGTCGGCGGGGGCGGCTCCGGGACCCGCTGGTACAGTCCATGCATGGGACGTATCGCCGATGCTGCGCTCACGCGGCTGGCCACGGGCCCCGCGGACGCCGAGGGCCTCGCCGGCACGCTCGCCTGCGCCGGTGTGACGCGCGCCAAAGACCCGTCGGCGGCACTGCGACGAGCCATTCGGGACGATCAACGCTTTGTGGTGCTCGACGACGGGCGCCTGGCGAGCGTGGCCCAGCTGCTGTCCGACGTGGTGCTCACGGTGTGCATCTCCGAGGCCGCGCACCTCCGGGGCGCGCTCGACACCGACGGCGACCTCGCGCCGTTCGCCGACCTGGGTGCGACGCGCGCGGTGCTGCCCCTCGAGATCCAGCCGGGCGACTGCGCGCTCGTGCGGGTCGCCGACGTGGCGACCGGCCGGCTCGAGGCAGTGCGCGCTCCGAGCCACCTGCCACCGGCCGACGACGAGCCGGCGCTCGTCGCCGCCGCACTCCGGCGGATCTCCGACGCGGGTGGGCGCGGGGTCCGGATGGCCGCCGTGCTGTGTGACGTCGCAGTGACCCATCCCGACGCGTATCATGTCCCGGCCCGGCCGATTTCGGACGCCCTTGTCGACGCCGGCCTGGAGATCCACCTCGGCTGGGTCGCGCCCGTCGGCACGCGCTGGGGGGTCGCCAGCGAGCGAGAGGTCGCGGATCTTGAGCGGGCCGTGTCCGACCACCTGGCGTCCGATCGTCCGTCCGACGCGGCAGCGGTGCAGGACCGTCTGGTCACCCTTCTGCGGATGCAATTTCCGGAACGCGTCCCGGACGCCCGTCGCCGTCTGGCCCGCGTCCTCGCGCGCGCCGGACGCGTCGCCGACGGGCTCTCCGTGCTGACCGGTGCGTTCGGGTTTGAGGATCCGGAGGACCGGTACGAGGCCTGCCTGCTGGCGATCCGCCTCGGGGATCTGGTCTCGGCCCGGCGCTGGGCCGAAGAAGGGCTTGCGCGCGTGCAGGAGCCGGGCCAGGCCGAGGTGGGCGGATGCCTGGAGGACCTCGCCGGCGATCTCGACGCCCAAGCCACGTATCGCACGGTGCAGGAATGGCTGCCGGCACCCGATGATCGCATCGCGGCCGCTCCGGAACTGGCCGAGCGCCTCGTCGCGCCGCGGCGGTCGTACCTGATTGGCGCGCTTATCGAACAGTGCTTCGGCGATCTCGACGATCCGGACGGGGTGGCCCTGATCGGCGCCTTCCACCGTCTCGGGCCGTCGGGCTGGGACGTGTGCCTGGCGGCCGCGTCGGTGCTGGTCGGGACCGTCGCGGATGCCGCACGGCAGGCGACGGGGGCCGGCCGGCACGCCCGCCGCTCGTGGGTCCAGGGGCTGCTGTCGGCGACGCCGGTCGCGGCGTGGGTCACGAGCCCGGCAGCCGAATCCGATCAGCAACACCTGATCATCGGGGTCGCCAAGGAGGCTGGCCGCTGGTCCCCCCTCGTGGCGGTCTTCGCAGGGCCTGGCGACGACCCCGGGGTCCGGGACGCGTTCTTCCTCAATGATCTGGCCGAAGCACGCTTTCGGCGAGAGCTCCTGCGCCCGATCATCGAGCTCGGTCTGCCGTTGCGCGAGGTCCCGATCGCGCGGGCGGCGGCGATGCTACGGGCGGGTCTCGCCCGTGCGTCCCACGACAGGCATGTCCTGCCCGCCGAGGAGTACCAGCCGGTGATTTCGCGGATCCGCACCCTCGTGCTCGATGCCGTGCCCGAGTCCCCGCTGCCACCGGCCGCAGATCCGCACACCCAGACCGGGACGGACCGGACCTCGTCGTAGCCGGATCGCCTGCATCCGACGACACTGTCGGCGGTGTCGGGGCGCTCATGCGGGCCACCATTTGTGCGATACTTGCCGGGATGGCGGAAATTCCCCAGAAGCTCATCGATTCGCTGAGCGTCCTCGATCCGGAGCTGCAGCACAGCATCCTCGAGGCGCTGGCTCCCGTAGCTCCCGAACTGGGCGATCGTGAGCAGGCGGTGCTCGAGCGTCTGGCGAATGGCATCGTCGGCGGCGCGAGCGCAGCCGAGCTGAACGCGTTCGTGCGGCTGCTCCCGGTCACGGTGAGCCGTGCGGTGCAGCCTGCGCTCGAACCGGTGCTCGGCGGCTGACCGCAGCCCGTCGGCGCGGCACCACCCGGCCGTCCGGTAGCCTGACGGCGATGAGCGATTCCCGCGATCACACCCTCGTCGCCGAAGGCTGGGGCGTGGTGCATCTGATGCTCCGGGCGCGTCGTGGGACGTCGGGAGCGGCTATTCGTCGGGCGATCGTCGAGTTCACGGCCAGCGAGCCGAATCAGGCGGTCGCGTTCAGCGTTCTGGGTGGGCGTGCCGACTTTGGCGTCATGCTGCTCGGGCCCGACCTCGATGCCCTGGACCTGGCGACGAAGGCCATCCGGTCCGGGCCGGTGCGCTGTGTGGCGTCGTTCTTTTCGGTCACGGAGCTGTCGGAGTACACCTCGACCGAAGCCGACGAGCGCCAGCGGCTGACGGCCGACGGAGCCGACGACATCGATGCCGCCCTCGAGCAGTGGCGCACGCGCATGGCCAAGTACCGTCAGGACCGGCTCTACCCGCGTCTGCCGGATCGCAAGGTGATCGCCTTCTACCCGATGTCCAAGGGTCGCAACGTGGGCGCGAACTGGTATGCGCTCGGGGGTGAGGACCGCAAACGCCTGATGCTTGGTCACGGCCGCGTCGGGCGGAAGTATGCGGGTCGCGTCCTGCAGCTGATCACCGGGGCGACCGGGCTCGACGACTGGGAATGGGGCGTGACTCTGCTTGCCGACGAGCCCACGGTGATCAAGGACATCGTCTACGAAATGCGATTCGACGAGGTCAGCGCCGTCTACGGCGAGTTTGGGCCGTTCTGGACCGGCCTGGTCGTCGACATCGACGAAGCGCTTGCCCGGAGCGGGCTGGAGTGACCCCGACCAATCGACCCCGGAGGATCGCGTGCGCGGACTGACGTTTCAGGGCAACGGCAACGTATCGGTCGAGGACGTCGCCGACCCCGTGCTCGAGGCGCCGACCGACGCCCTCGTTCAGATCTCGATGGCGGGCATCTGTGGATCGGATCTGCACGTGTTGCACGCGGGCGAGGCGTTCGGCTTCGCACCAGGCGCGCGCCTCGGTCATGAGTTCCTCGGGACCGTGATCGAGGTCGGTCCCGAAGTTCGCGGGGTCACACCCGGCGATCGAGTGCTGGTCGCTGTCGGCGTCAGCTGCGGCCACTGCATCTGGTGCCAGGAAGGCCTCCGGGCCAGCTGCGAGCAGATGTCGATGTTCGGCTGGGCGCCGCGCCTGTGGCAGCATGGCGGTGTCGTGGAGGGGGGCCAGTCAGAATTCGCCCGCGTGCCGCTGGCCGATTCGACGCTGATCGCGATCCCCGAGACGGTGTCTGACGCCGCCCACGAAACCATGATCCTGCCGATCATCGACGTGATGTCGACGGCGATGCACGGCCTGGTCACCGGTCGGCTACATCCCGGCGATGACGTTGTCGTGATCGGTGACGGTGCGGTCGCCCTGTCGGCCGTGCACTGCGCGCGGGCGCTCGGGGCGGAGAACATCATCTGTTTCGGCCACCACGACGACCGGATCGCGCTGGCGCGGCGGCTCGGAGCAACGGCAACCAGCGATCTGCGCGACGCGGAGGAGATCGCCGAGTTCGCTCGCAACGCCACGCGCGGCCAAGGTGCACGGGTCGTCGTCGATTCGGTCTCCAATACCGATTCGATGCAGGCTGCCCATGGCGCCGTACGCCCCGGCGGGACGATCTCGTGTCTCGGGATGGACCACTTCATGGGCAAGACCCCGTCGGTGAACTGGTTCGACCAATTCGTCCGCAACATCACGATCTCGGGTGGTCTCGTCCCGATGGGCCTGTACATCCCGCGTCTGCTGGAGCTCCTCGCCGAGGGCGAGATCGATCCCAGCCCACTACTGACCGACATCCTGCCGCTGGCCGATGCGGCGGACGGTTACGGCATGATGGCCGAACGTCGCCCCGGCGTCGTCAAGGTTGCGCTGAAGATCTCGTAGACGATGCCGACGGCCCCCGACCTGCGCGATCGCCTCACCGCTGCGGGCCAGGGTCGCCTGGCAGGGGTGATCGACAATGCCGCGCCCGAGGATGCCGCCGCGCTCGTCGACCAGCTTGCGGAGCTCGACCTTGCGCTGATCGGGCGGTTGGTGGCTCAGTTCGTCGGTCGCGGCGATCCGTCGGGCGCGTCGGGCGCGCTCACCCCGCCCGACGCCGTGCCGTTGCCGCAGACACCTGCCGAGCGCGCCCGTGAGACCGGTGCCCGCGCGCGCGGCGACAGCGCGCTGCGTGCCGGCGAGGTCGGCCTCGTGCTGTTGGCCGGGGGGCAGGGCACGCGACTCGGCTTTGAGGGGCCCAAGGGAACGTTCCCGTTCGGCACGGTTCGCGGAACGACGTTGTTCGCCCACCACGCCGCGAAGGTCGCGGCCTTGCGCGCCCGCTACGACGCCCGGCTCCCGCTGTGCCTGCTCACCTCCCCGGCCAACGACGCGGAGACCAGGGCCGCGTTCGCGGACGCCGACTGGTTCGGATTGGATCCGGACTCGGTCAGCTTTGTGGTGCAGGGTGCGCTACCGGCGGTCGACGCCACGACGGGCGAGATCCTCCGGGAGGCCCCCGGGCGACTGGCGCTGTCGCCTGATGGCCACGGCGGGGTGTTCCTGGCCCTGCGGCGGTCGGGTGCGCTCGACTGGCTGGTGGCCGCCGGCGCGCGGACGGTGTTCACCTTCCAGATCGACAATCCCCTGACCAGCGTCGCGGACCCGGTGTTCCTCGGGTATCACCGGGATGCCGGTGCCGACATGTCGAACCTGGCGGTCCGCAAGGAGCGCCCCGACGAGCGGGTGGGGGTGATCGCCCGGCGCGACGGCACGACGGTCGTGGTCGAGTATTCGGATCTCGACGACGCGACGGCATCGGCCGAGGCCCCCGACGGCGGGCTCGTGCTGTGGGCGGGCAACGTTGCGACCCACCTGATCGAGATCCCCTTCGCTCGACGCCTGACGGACGGCGGCCTGCAGCTGCCGTACCACCGTGCGCTCAAGAAGGTGCCGTACCTTGACGAGGACGGGCGGCTCGTCCAGCCGGACGCCCCCAACGCGTACAAGTTCGAGACATTCATCTTCGACGCGCTGCCACGGGCGGCCGCCTCGATCACCGTCGAGATCGCCCGCGACGAGCAGTTCAGCCCGATCAAGAACGCCACCGGGGCGGACTCTCCCGCGACCTGCCGGCGCGATATGAACCGCCTCTATGCGCGCTGGCTGGCGGCGGCGGGAGTGACTGTCGCCCGGGGCGCGGACGGTGAGCCGGTGGACCTCGAGATCGATCCGCGCCTGGCGCTGGATGCCGGCGAGGCGCAAGCGAGGCTGGCGGGGCACCCCCCGATCACCGGCCCAACGGCGCTGACGCCGTCCTGAGCCCGCAGACCGGCTAGGTCGCGCGCACCTGGTGCGGCAGGGCGAAGAAGACGCCCTCGGCGCTCGGGGCGTCGGAGCCGGTGCGCCCGAACCCGTACGTCTCGAGCAGGTCCGCGACCTCGCCCACCAGGACCTCGGGCGCTGACGCGCCCGCAGTGAGGGCGACGCGACGCTTGCCGGAAAGCCAGGCGGTATCGATCGAGGACGCGTTCTCGATCAGGTGCGCATCAGCGCCCGCGGCCCGCCCGACCTCGACCATGCGGTTGGAGTTCGAGGAGTTCTGCGAGCCCACGACCAACACCAGGTCGGCCCCGTCGGCGACCGCACTCTTGACAGCGTCCTGCCGGTTCTGGGTGGCGTAACAGATGTCCCCGTTCGGCGGCATCCGGAGCGCGGGGAAGCGCTCGTGAAGGATGCGGACGATCTCCTCGGTGTCGTCAATCGACAGGGTCGTCTGAGTGGTCAGCGCGACATTGTCCGGGTCGGGAACGCCGACGGTGCGCGCTTGGGCGACATCTTCGACCACGATCACCTGGTCGGGCGCCTCCCCGGAGGTCCCAATCACCTCGTCGTGGTCGGAGTGGCCGACCAGCAGGACGGTCGCGCCGCGCGCCGCGTAGCGCCGGACTTCGGCGTGCACCTTGCTGACCAACGGGCACGTGGCGTCGATGACTCGCAGGTTGCGGGCGGCGCAGTTGGCGTGGACCTCGGGCGCCACGCCGTGGGCGGACAGGATGATCGTCGCCCCTTCGGGTACCTCGAGTTCGGTGGCGACGAAGACCGCTCCGCGTGCGGTCAGCGTCTCGACGACGTGCCGGTTGTGGACGATCTCGCCGCGGACATACACCGGCGCGCCGAGCTCGTGGAGCGCGCGCTCGACGGTCTCGATGGCGCGGTCGACGCCGGCGCAGTACCCCCGCGGCGCGACGAGGTCGATGTGTGCGGATTCGGGCATCGGCCCAGACGTTAGCGGACGCGTGCGTGGTGCGGCCGCAACGCGGTGGGTGTACACCCCGGTGACCCGGGACCTCGGTGCCGCGCGAGTGCGAAGATCCCGACGGGCGGGCAACGGGCTGGCCCCGAACGACGGTGACCGGAGGGTCCGGATGAACCAGGCACGGGTCGTGCTGATCACGGGCGGATCGAGCGGCATCGGGGCCGCGACCGCACGGCGGGCCCATGCCGCGGGCCACACGCTGGTCCTGGCGGCCCGCCGCGAGGAGGGGCTGCGCGCCATCGCCGACGAGCTCGGGACCCCGGACCGCGTCATGATCGTGTCCTGCGATGTCTGCGAGTGGGCGGAGGTCGACGCCCTGGCAGCGGCGGCGCTTGGGCGGTTCGGGCGACTGGACGTGGTGTTTGCGAACGCCGGCTTCGGTCTGGCGCGCGGATTCACCACGGCCTCCCCGGAACGGTGGCGCGACATGATCCTGACCAACGTCTACGGGGCGGCGATCACCGTCCGGGCGACCCTGCCGGCGATCATCGCCAGCCGGGGTCACTACTTCCTGACCGGGTCCGTTGCGGGGCGCAAGGCGCTCCCGGGGTCGATGTACTCGGCCACGAAGTGGGCGGTGAGTGCGATGGGCGAGTCGTTGCGCCAGGAACTCAACGGGACCGGCGCACGCGTGACGTTGATCGAGCCCGGATTCACCGAGACGCCGTTCTTCGACAGCGGGTCGCCGCAGGCGGAGTCGCTGGAGGCCGACGACGTCGCCCGCGCGATCATGTTCGCTCTCGCACAGCCCGCACGGGTCGACGTTAACGAGATCCTGATCCGGCCGACATCCCAGGATGTCTGAGGCGGTGGCGCGGCCCCAGGACCTCATCGAGACCGCGTTGCGCGCCGCCGATGCGGCGGCACGCGAACTGATGATCCGCGCCGATCGCCCCGCGGCCGGGGTCGGCACCAAGAGTTCGGACACGGATCTGGTCAGCGACGCCGACCGCGCGGCCGAAGATGCCATCACGGCGATCCTGGACGCCGAGCGTCCCGATGACGGCCGTCTCGCCGAGGAGGGCGGACTGCGCACCGGCGCATCGGGGCTCTGGTGGGTGATCGACCCGCTGGACGGGACGACGAACTACCTGTGGGGTATCCCGCATTGGGCCGTCAGCATCGCCGTGTGCGACGACGACGGACCGCTCGCGAGCGTGGTGATGCATCCGCCGGGGGGCGACACCTTCATCGCGCTGCGGGGCGGCGGCGCGTGGCTCGGCAATCGGCGTCTGGAGATGCCGGTTCCGCCGCCCCTCGCGCAGGCCCTGATCGGCACAGGTTTCAACTACTCGTCCGACGAGCGCGCGCGCCAGGCCGACGTCCTTCGCTGGGCGCTTCCCCGGATCCGCGACGTGCGACGCTTCGGCGCGGCCGCGCTCGACATCGCGTGGGTCGCGGCCGGCCGCCTCGACGCGTTCCTCGAGCGAGGGGTCCAGGAATGGGATTGGATGGCAGGCCGGCTCCTCGTGACCGAGGCGGGCGGGGTCGTGCGGGAGCTGGGGGCGACCGCGGAACGTCCGGCGGGCGTCGCCGTCGGCCGCGCCGAGCTGCTCGATGCGGTCCTGGCGCTCTTCGAGGGCGGCCGGGACGGGTGAGCCATGTGGACCCGCCTCCCGTGGGGCGGCGGGTCCACATGGCCCTAGGCGGCCTTCTTTTTGGCCGGGGGCCAGTGCAGTGGACGGTCGAGGCCCATGAGCGCGGCTTCCTTGAGCGCCTCGGCAAGGGTCGGGTGCGCGGTGATCGAGTCACCGATCGTGTCGACGCGGGCCTCGGAGTCGATCCCCACGACGCCGGCATTGATGATCTCGGTCGCCGACATCCCCACCACGACGACACCCAGTAGTTCATCGAGGGTCGTTTCGTGGATCGTCTTCACGAACCCGGTCCGGTCGGCGAACATCGCCGCCCGCGCGAGTGCCGAGAACGGAAACTTGCCGATGCGGATGCGGTCCTTGCCGAACTGGTCGATCGCCTCCTGCTCGGTCAGGCCGACCGCGGCGATCTCCGGATCGGTGTAGATGCAGCGAGGCACCGCGCCCGATACGGCGATTGCGTGCCCGGCGATGTTGTCGGCCGCGACCTCGCCCTCGCGGAATGCGGTATGGGCGAGTTGCCAGTATCCGGCGACATCGCCGACCGCATAGATGTGCGGGACGCTCGTGCGCCGGAACTCGTCGGCGACGATGCGCGTGGGCTCGAATGCGACTCCGGCGGCCTCGAGGCCGATACCCTCGACGTTGGCGCGCCGGCCGGTCGCGACGAGGATGACATCGCCCTCGACCTGCTGCTCGGCGCCCGAGGCGTCGACAAAGTGCAGGATCACCCCGTCGGCGGCCTCCTCGACACGCGACGCACGCGCCCCGAGGTGTTGGGCGATCTTGCGCTTCTTGAAGGCTCGCTCCAACTCGGTGCGGGCTTCCGCATCCTCAGTGGCGATCAGGTGGTCGAGCATTTCGACGATCGTGACTTCGCTGCCGAAGTGCGAGAACACCGATGCGAACTCGACGCCGATGACCCCGCCTCCGAGCACGATCAGGCGTGGCGGCACGGCCTCGATCGCCAACAGACCCGTGGAGTCGACGCAGCGCGGACCGTCGATCCCCTCGACCGGCGGCCGGGTGGGGCTCGACCCCGTCGCGATCACGGCGTTCTTGAAGGTGACGGTCTCGTCCGAGTCGGTCGTGATCGTGTGGGCGCCGGTGAACTGGCCGCGGCCCGCGACGACGGTGATGCCGTTGGCCTTCAGCAGGCCGCCGACCCCGTTCACCGAACGGTCGACGATCTCGTCCTTGTTCTTCTGGACTTGCGCGAAGTCCAGCTCCACCGTCGGGACGTTGACCCCGAGCTTGGCGAACGTCTCATGCGCGTCCTTCATGGCATGGGCGCTCTGAACCCAGGCCTTGGTCGGAATGCATCCGACGTTGAGGCAGGTGCCGCCGAGGCGCCCCTGCTCGATGACGGCCACGCTCAGTCCGAGCTGGGCCGCCCGAATGGCGGCGGGATAGCCGCCGGGTCCACCGCCGAGTACCGCGACGTCGACCTCGACCACGTGTGATCTCCTCAGATCGAGTTGGGAAAGAACCTGCGTCGCCGCGGGGTGGCGACATGGGATCGCGCTCGCCGCACAGGCTAGCGCGGCGCGGGTCCGTATGGCCCACGCCGCTTTGCCATGCGATCAGGCGCCGGTCGACTCCTGGTGGAGTCGCCGGAGCACGGCCGGCAGGATGCCGCCGTTCTTGAGATACGTGAGCTCTGTTGGACCGTCGATGCGGGCCCGGACTTGGAACGCGCCGGTCGTGCCGTCCTGACGTGACCAGCTGACGGTCAACTGCTGGCGCGGTGCCAGCGTCGTGAGGCCGGGAATGTCGAACACCTCACGTCCGGTGAGGCCGAGCTCCTCGATGCCCTGCCCCGGCAGGAATTCGAGCGGCAGGACGCCCATCCCGACCAGATTGCCGCGGTGGATCCGCTCAAACGACTTGGCGACCACGGCCTTGACGCCCAACAACAGGGTCCCCTTGGCGGCCCAGTCGCGCGACGAGCCGGTGCCGTACTCGGCGCCCGCCAGCACGATGAGCGGCACGGCGGCGGCCTGGTACTTCATCGACGCGTCATAGATGCTCATGATCTCGTCGCCGGGAAGGTACTTGGTCCAGTTGCCTTCCTGGCCGTCGGCGAGGGTGTTGCGCAGGCGGATGTTGCCGAACGTGCCCCGCATCATGACCTCGTGGTTGCCGCGGCGCGAGCCGAAGCTGTTGAAGTCCTTCGGGTGGACGCCGTGCTCCTGGAGGTAGACGCCCGCCGGAGACGTCGCCGGGATCACGCCGGCCGGCGAGATGTGGTCGGTCGTCACCGAATCGCCGAGGACCGCGAGCGCCCGTGCGCCCGCGATGTCGGTGAGCTCGCCGACGGCACCGGCGAGGTTGTCGAAGAACGGCGGACGTTGGACGTAGGTGGAATCCGAGTCCCAGACGTATGTGTCACCGTCCGGCACCGGCAGGGCCTGCCAGCGCTCGTCGCCATCGAACACCGTCGCGTAACTGGTCGAGAACAGCTCCGCGGTGATCGTGTGGTCCATCGCGGCCTTGACCTCGTCCGAGGTCGGCCAGATGTCGCGCAGGAACACCGGGTTGCCGTCCGAGCCCGTGCCCAGTGGCTCGGTGTCGAGGTCGATGTCGACGCGGCCGGCGAGGGCGAAGGCGACGACCAGCGGCGGTGAGGCGAGGTAGCTGGCCCGCACGAGTGGATGGATTCGGCCTTCGAAGTTGCGGTTGCCCGACAGGACGGCGGCGGCCACGAGGCCGTTTTCCTCGATCGCCTTGTTGATGGGGTCCGCCAACGGGCCGGAGTTGCCGATGCAGGTCGTGCAGCCGTAGCCGACGAGATCGAAGCGCAGCTCGTCGAGGTATTTCTGCAGGCCGGCCTTCTCGAGGTATCCCGTCACGGCACGCGAGCCCGGGGCAAGCGACGTCTTGACGTGCGGCGGCGTCGAGAGTCCGGCTTCGACTGCCTTCTTGGCGAGCAGCCCGGCACCGATCATCACCGACGGATTCGAGGTGTTGGTGCAGCTGGTGATCGCCGCGATCGCGACCGAGCCGCTGGCCATCTCGAAGGTTTCGCCATCGTTCTCGACGGCGACGGCCGGGTAGTGCGCCGGCTGGCCGTTGGCAGGGACGAGCCCGTCGGGGAAGGCCTCGCGGAAGGCGTGCCCGACGTTGCCGAGGGTGACGCGGTCCTGCGGGCGCCGGGGACCGGCGAGGCTCGGGACGATCGTCGCCAAGTCCAGCTCGACGTTCTCGTCGTACTGCGGGTCCGGCGTCTCGTCGGTGCGGAAGAGCCCCTGCAGCTTGCTGTAGGCCTCCGTGCGGGCGATGACCTCGTCCGAACGGCCCGTAACGGTCATGTACCGCAGCGTCTCGGCGTCCACGGGGAACAGCGTGCCGGTCGCGCCGAACTCCGGAGACATGTTGGCGATCGTGGCGCGGTCGGCGAGCGACAGCGAGGACAGGCCTGCCCCGTATGCCTCGACGAACTTGCCGACGACGCCGTGTTTGCGCAGCAGTTCGGTGACGGTCAACACGAGGTCGGTGGCCGTCGCGCCGGCCGGGAGGGCCCCGGTCAGCTTCAGGCCGACCACGATCGGCATCGGCAGCGACAGCGGCTGGCCGAGCATGACGGCTTCGGCCTCGATGCCGCCGACGCCGAAGCCGATGACCCCGATGCCGTTGATCATCGTCGTGTGCGAGTCGGTCCCGACGAGGGTGTCCGGGAAGGCGACCAGTTCGCCGTCGAACGCGCGGGCGTCGACGACCGGCGCGAGGTGCTCGAGGTTGACCTGGTGCACGATGCCCATGCCGGGCGGGACCACGCGGAAGTTGTCGAAGGCCTGCTGCGCCCAGCGCAGCAGTGCGTAGCGCTCGCCGTTGCGCTGATACTCGAACGCAACGTTGTCGGCGAAGGCCTCGTGGTCACCGAAGTGGTCCACCTGGACGGAGTGGTCGATGACCATGTCCGCCGGGACCAGCGGGTTGATGCGGGACGGATCGCCGCCCATCTCGGTCATCGCGTCGCGCATCGCGGCGAGGTCGACCACACAGGGCACGCCGGTGAAGTCCTGCAGGACGACGCGGCCCGGCATGAACGGGACCTCGATCGCCTGTCCGGAGTTGGGCGTCCAGGAGACCAGCGCCGTGACGTCCTCCTCCGTGACAAAGCCCCGTCCGAGATTGCGCAGCACGTTCTCCAGCAGGACCTTGATGGTGACGGGATGCCGCGACAGGTCGGCGCCGAAGGCGTCGAGGCGGTACACGCCGTAACTCGCATTTCCTACGGTCAGCGTGTCGCGTGCGGCAAACGGGTCGGGAATCGCGGACAACGGCGTCACTCCTTGGGGCTGGGATGGTTCGGCTCTGCGCACGTGAAGGGTACCGGAGCGGCTGCCCTCATCGTGTTCGCGGCACGGATTTCGGGCCCCTCGTCACATCGCCGGTCAGTGCGGTTCGCGCCCTGGCCGACGCGTGCGGCGGCGCGGGAGCGGGAGAAACTCCTGCTAATGCGTCAATCGACGGTACGTGATGCGGTGAGGGACGGCGGCGCTGGCGCCGAGCTCCCGCCGACGGTGCTCCTCGTACTCCTGGTAGTTGCCCTCGAACCAGCGGACCTGGCTGTCGCCCTCGAATGCCAGGATGTGGGTCGCCAGGCGGTCGATGAACCACCGGTCATGGCTGGTGACCATGACGCAGCCGGCGAATCCCGCGAGGGCATCCTCGAGCGCCCGCAGGGTGTCGACGTCGAGGTCGTTGGTCGGTTCGTCAAGCAGCAGCAGATTGCCGCCGCCCGCGAGGAGTTTGGCGAGGTGGAGCCGGTTTCGCTCACCGCCCGACAGCTGGCCGACGAGCTTTTGCTGGTCGGTGCCGCGGAAATTGAACTGGGACAGATAGGCGCGCGAGTTGATCTCCTCGCGACCGCCGAGCTGGATGATGTCCTGGTTGTCCGACGCCTCCGCCCAGACGGTGTGGTCGGGGTTGAGCGCGTCGCGGGACTGGTCGACGTAGGCGATCTGGACGGTCTCGCCGACGCGGAGCGTGCCCTCGTCCGGGGTGTCCAGGCCGGCGATCATCCGGAACAGGGTCGTCTTGCCGGCGCCGTTGGCGCCGATGACCCCGACGATGCCGCCTTGGGGCAACGAGAACGACAGGTCGTCGATCAGCAGCCGGTCGCCAAAGCCTTTGCACAGGTGGGTCGCCTCGAGCACGAGCTCGCTGAGGCGGGGAGCGGCCGGAATGCGGATCTCGGCCGTTCGGGCGGCCTCGGAGCCCGCCTCCTCGACCAGGCGCTGATAGTTGGCGAGGCGTGCCTTGCTCTTGGCCTGGCGGGCACGCGGGGACGACCGCACCCACTCCAGCTCGCGGGCCAGGGTCCGCTGGCGGGCGGACTCCTTCTTTTCCTCATGCGCGAGCCGCTCCTGCTTCTGTTCCAGCCACCCGGTGTAGTTCCCCTTGTACGGGATCCCGCGGCCGCGGTCGAGTTCCAGGATCCACTCGGCGACGTTGTCCAGGAAGTACCGGTCGTGGGTGACCGCCACGACGGTGCCCGCGTACTCTTCAAGGAAGCGCTCGAGCCACGCGACCGACTCGGCGTCGAGGTGGTTGGTCGGCTCGTCGAGCAGCAGCAGGTCAGGTGCCGAGAGCAGCACGCGCGCGAGCGCGACACGGCGCCGCTCACCACCGGAGAGCGTTGTCACCTCGGCGTCGCCCGGCGGAACCCGCAGGGCGTCCATAGCCACCTCGACCTTGCGCTCGATGTCCCACGCGTTGGCGCGCTCGATGTCGTCCTGGACCCGCTGAAATTCGTCGAGGACGTCCTGCATCTCGTCAGGCTCGAGGGGTTCGGCGAGCGTTGCGCCGAGCTCGGCGTACCGCGCCGTGAGTGCAAGCTGGTCGGCGAGCCCTTGCTCGACGTTGCCGCGGACGTTCAGATCCGGGTCGAGTACCGGCTCCTGCTCGAGCAGGCCGACCCGCGCGCCGGGCGCCAGCTGCGCCGTCCCCGACGAGCTCGACTCGACACCGGCCATGATCCGCAACAAGGTGCTCTTGCCGGCGCCATTGGCGCCCAGCACGCCGATCTTGGCGCCGTAAATGAAGGACAAGGAGACATCTTTGAGAATCACCTTGTCCGGAGGGTGCACCTTGTCGAGCCGATGCATGGTGAAGACGTACTGGGGTTCACTCATGACACCGGAGCGTAACCAACGACCGAAACCGGCGTCGGCTCAAGTCCGGTGCGCTACCGTCGATGGCAAGACACAACGAACGTTAAGCAGCGCGCGGGTGCGGACCGAGACGCCCGCGAGCCCCTGAAGGAGGGGTGTAATGACCACCATCAGTTTTGAGCCACGGTTGCGGGACGCGACCCTGGAGGGCGTCGTCGCCCGCACGAGTGAGGACGGCTGGGGCCACTACCACCGCCTGGACTGCGTCTACGCGCCGCAGCGCGGCACCGACGGCAACCGCGCGGTCGTCCATGGCCCCTGGCGCTATCTCTCGCGGCACTGGGCGCCGTGCCCCGTGTGCCAGCCGCCGAAGGCCTAACGGGAGATTTGGCACTTCGCTACCCTGGCTGCGAGTCGATCGTTGAAGGGGGTTCAGGTGGACACGACGGACGCGACGTTTGAATTTGACGTCATCGAGCGCTCCCGCGAGGTCGCCGTGGTCGTCGACTTCTGGGCGCCATGGTGCGCGCCCTGCCGCCAGTTGGCACCCCTGCTCGAGCAGGCCGTCGGCCGGTATCCCGACGAGGTCGTGCTCGCCAAGGTGAACATCGACGAGAACCCGGTGGTCGCGCAGCGCTTCCGCGTCATGAGCATTCCGCTGGTCAAAGTGTTCCGCGACGGGGACGTCGTGGACGAGTTCACCGGCCTGCAGTCCGGGCACACGATTGATGCGTTCGTCAACCGCCTCGTCCCATCAAAGGCCGACCGCCTGGTCGAGCTCGGCGACGAGCTCTCGCTTCGCGAGGCGATCGAACTCGATCCCGCACACACGGCCGCGCGCCTCGCGCTGGCCCGGTTGCTGGTGTCCGACGGGCACACGGCCGAACTCGACGACCTGCTCGATCCCATCTCCTACGACGGCGAGGCGGCGGGGATCCGGGCACGCGTGGCGCTTGGCGACGTCGACACCCCGGACATCCAAGCCGGGCTGGCCGCCTGGGACGCGGGTCTGAGCGAACAGGCGCTCACGCACCTTCTTGACGCGGTGCGCGGCGCCACGGATCCGGACCGCCGCGACCTGCTGCGGGCGGCGATCGTCGGCATGTTCGGTGAGCTGGGAGAGCACCATCCGCTGACCGCCCGCTTCCGCAAGCGGCTCGCGCAGGCGCTCTACTAGGCGGCCCCGCCCGGTCCGGCTGGCGTGGCCCGGTGCCCGCGGCCGCGCCGGCGCCTACTTTTCGCGGTAGACGATCCGCCCGCGGGTCAGGTCGTACGGTGACAGCTCAACGCGGACGCGGTCGCCCGGGTTGATGCGGATACGGAACCGCCGCATGCGGCCGGCCATGTGCGCCAGGACTTCATGGTCGTTGTCCAAGACAACGCGGAACATCGTGTTCGGGAGGGCCTCGGTGACCTCGCCCTCAACCTCGATGGCCTCTTCTTTGTTGCTCGACGTGGGAACCTCGCTTGGTGGATCGGGTGCGCACGCGGCGTATCCGATGGCTGCAATCCGCCAGCAAGGCTATAGCGCCACGCCGAACCGTGCATCTTCCGGGGCGCCGTGTTGCGCTGGGCGCCGCCGGGAGCGGGTTGAGGTTTCGCTGCAGTCGGGCTAGATTTATTGAGGACGCAACTAAAGCGGCCCACACCCACGGACGGCAAATCAGATGCACACGTCGGGGCTTCATCACGTCACGGTCGTCTCGAGCGATCCGCAGCGCAATCGCGACTTCTACGAGGGCGTGCTCGGACTGCGGCTGGTCAAACAGACGGTCAACTTCGACGATCCCGGCACGCTGCACCTTTACTACGGCGACGGGTTGGGGTCCCCCGGAACGATCCTGACGTTCTTTCCGATCCCCGGACTCACGCCTGGCGCCGCCGGTACGGGCGTGACCGAACGGATTGCGTTGGCGGTGCCGTCCGGGGCGATTCCGGCATGGCGCGCCCGCCTCGACGCCGCCGGCATCGCATCGGCCGACGACGCAACCGGGCTCGTCGTTCGCGACCCGGACGGCCTCTCGATCGAGCTGGTGGAGTCCGACGAGATTTCCTCGGCCACCCCGTGGGCCGCCCGGACGGACCCCGCGATCGCCATCCAGGGCATCGCGGGCGTGTACCTCGCAAGTGCCGCTGCGTCATCGACGGAGCGGGTGATGACCGCGTGGCTCGGACTCGCCGATCACGATGCCGGGGTCTTTCGCGCCAGCGCGGCGCTCGGCGGCACCGTCACCGTGCGTGACGCGGCCGGCGATCCGCGGACGCGCCGCGGCGCCGGCATCGTCCACCACATCGCGTTTCGCGCGGCGGGCGGCGGGGAGCAGCTGCAGTGGCTCGACCATCTGCGCCGCAGCAGCGCGGTGCCGACCCCGGTCCAGGACCGCGAGTACTTCACCTCGATCTATTTCCGCGAGCCGGGTGGCGTGCTCTTGGAGATTGCGACGGACGGGCCCGGGTTCGCCCGCGACGAGGCAGTCGACGAACTCGGTACGCGGCTGTGTCTGCCGCCGTGGTTCGAGGAACACCGCGCGGCGCTCGAGGAGCACCTGCCGCGGCTCGAGCCAGCACCGGAACTCGGGGCGCGGGCGTGACTGGCGCATCAGCGGGGGTCCCCCACGTCTGGGAGGGTCCGGCGCACCCGCCGCCGGTGGTACTCGCGCTGCACGGCCGCGGTGGGACCGAGCATGACCTCGTCCCGGCGGCGCGAGTCATCGCGCCCGGGCACGGGGTGCTTGCTCCGCGCGGACCCGTCCCGCAGGCGCCCGCCGGCTGGGCGTGGTTCGACCATCACGCGATCGGCGTTCCTGACGACGACTCGTTCGCGGCGCGTCGCGACGAGTTGGTGGGGTGGCTGGAGGCGGCGGTGGCCGCCTATGGCATCGACCGCCCCATGGTCGCGCTGGGGTTCTCCAATGGCGGCATGATGGCCGGTGCCCTGGTGGCGGCCCGCCCGGACCTCGCGGATCGCGCGATTCTGATGTCCTCCGGATACCGGCTGCCGCCACGGTTTCTGGCGCCGGGCGGCCTTGCCGGTAGACGAATCGTTGTCCTGGGCGGCGGTGAGGATCCATTCCACACGCCGGCGATGATGGATGCGGGGGTGCGCGCGTACGCTGCGGCAGGCGCGCGCGTCGAGGCCTTCCGCTATCCCGGCGTCGGCCACACGATCACCAAGGCCCAAGCCGACGACGCCGCCGCCTGGCTGGCGGCGACCCTCGCGGAGGATGCGGGCGGAGCGGCTGTCCCGCCCGCAGGTGCTGCCTAGGCGCCGGGCATGATCCGGTCGCCGAGACCGTCGGGCATGATCTGGCCGTGGAGGGCATACAGGTCGTCCGGGTACGGACTGGCGCCGACCGTGGAGGTCATCCCGCCGTCGACGAAGATCGTCTGCCCGGTGATGTAGCTTCCGGCGTCGGACGCCAACAGCAACAGCGTGCCAAGCAGTTCCTCCGGCTCGCCGACGCGGCCCATCGGGGTCTGGTCTTCGATCCGGCTCTTGAACGGAGGAACCGCCAGCACTTGGTCGGTCATCTCGCTTGGAAACCATCCCGGCCCGATCGCGTTGACGCGCACGCCGCGATCGGCCCAGTGATTGCCGAGGTACTTTGCGAGGAAGATCGTGCCGGCCTTCGCCGTCGCGTAGCCGACGGGAATGTTGAAGTGCCCGCCGGCGCCGCCGACCGATGCCAGCAGGATGATCGACCCCCCGCCGTTGGCGAGCATGTGGCGCGCCGCCGCTGTGGCGGTGATGAACGTGCCGGTCAGATTGATGTCGATCGACTGGCGGAAGAGGTCCGCAGGCATCTTCTCGGGCATCGCGCCGCCTTCGGGCACGGATCCGGCGTTGGCGACAGCGATGTCCAGGCCGCCGTAGGCCTCGACGGCCGCGGCCACGGCGGCGACGAGTTGGGTCTCGTCGGTCACGTCGCACTCCACAACAAGCGCCGCGCCGCCCGCTGCGGTGATCTCGGCCGCCACGGCCTCCAGCCGGTCGCGCCGCCGTGCGGCGAGGACGACGTTGGCCCCGGCCTCCGACAGCGTCTTTGCGAACTCAACCCCAAGCCCGGACGAGGCACCGGTGACGAGCGCGGTCTTGCCGGTCAGGTCGAACTGTGACGGCACGGACGACATCTCCACCCCCAACATTTGCTTCCGGCACCCGGCCGGTGAGAGATCAGCGTGCACGCTCGCGGGTGAAGATGCCAATAGGCGCACGCGTCCGGGACGATAGGTTGTACCTATGGACACGGTTGACGGGACACGCCTGCGGTACTTCTTCGTGCTGGCCGACGAGGGGCACGTCGGGCGGGCCGCCACCCGGCTTGGGATCGCCCAACCAAGCCTGAGCCAGCAGATCCGGCGACTGGAGCGCGAGCTTGGAGTCACCTTGTTCCGGCGGCACCCCAAGGGCGTGGACTTGACCGAGGCCGGCGCGCGCCTCGACCGCGAGGCTCGTCCGGCCTACCGGGCCCTGGCCGACGCGGTACGCGCCGTACGCGTCACGTCCGGGTCGGCGGCGGTGCGGATCGGGGTTTGCCATGCCGCCTTCGCCGAGCACCCGGCGGTCGCCGCGGTCGCCGATATCGCCGGGACCGCCATCGGAGCGTTCAACGTGGAGTACGTCTCTGCACTGAACTCCGAGGCGATCGCGCTGGTGCGCAGCGGGGACCTCGACGTCGCCTTCATCTACGACCCCCTCGAGGACACCGAGGTGGACGCGGTCCCGGCGTTCACCGATACCCCGGCCGTCGTCCTGCCGGCCGACCATGTCTTGGCCGAGCAGGATGTCCTGACGATCGATGAGCTGGCGCCGTATCCGATCCTGTGGTGGGAGCGGGACGCGATCCCCGGGACCTATGACGCCCTGGTGTCCGCCTGCCGCCGGGCGGGGTTTGAGCCGCAGCTGATCGACGTGCCTGACATCCCGGGGGTGCTCGCCGGGATGCTGGCGGAAGGCGCGGGGGTGTCGGTGATCTCCGAGTTCGTCGCGCGGGCCAACACCGATCCGGCGATCGTGTGGCGGCCGCTGATCCGGCCGCGGGTGGTCCTCAACGGCCTGATGATCTGGTCACGAGGGACCCCGACGCCGATCGCGGTGGCGATCGTGACCGCGCTGGAGCGGGCCGGCCTGACGGTCTAGGCGCTCATCGCGCGGCGCATCAGCACGTCCTGGCTGTTGAGCGGCGCCTCGCCGGGCGCCGGACGGCGGTGCACCCACTCCCCGCCGGAGGTCAGCTCCCAGGCGAGGGCGGTGTCGGCGAGTTCGATGTCGAGGGCGTCCAGGAGGTCCCGCTGGCACGCGGCGTCGTCGATCGGCGTGACCACCTCCACGCGGTGGTCCAGGTTGCGGACCATCATGTCGGCCGACCCAATGAACACCCGGGCCTCGTCGCCGGAGTGGAACGCGAAGATGCGGGCGTGCTCAAGGAAGCGTCCGACGATGGAGATCACCCGGACGTTGTCGCTGACGCCCGCGACGCCGGGCCGCAGCCCGCAGATGCTGCGAACGATCAGGTCGACGGGGACGCCGGCCTGGGATGCCCGATACACGGCCTCGATCATGGGGCCGTCGATGAATGCGTTGAGCTTGATCACCACGCGTCCGGGCTGGCCGGCGCGGTGCGCCTCGATGACCCGGTCGATCTCGCTGATCAGCCGGTCGCGCAGATGGCTCGGGGCGACCAGGATCTTGCCGTACTCGGGCGGCTGGCCGAAGCCCGTGAGGTAGTTGAACAGATTTGCCACGTCCCCGGTGACCGCGTCGTCGGTCGTGAACAGGCCGACGTCGGTGTAGAGGTGGGCCGTCGCCGGGTTGTAGTTGCCGGTCCCGATGTGGACGTAGCGTCGCACCACGTCGTGCTCCCGCCGGACCACCAGGCATAGCTTGCCGTGCGTCTTGAGCCCCGGGATGCCGTAGACCACGTGGACGCCGGCACGCTCCATCGCCCGTGCCCAGTGAATGTTGCGCTCCTCGTCGAAGCGGGCCTTGACCTCCACCAGACAGACGGTCTGGATGCCGCTCTCGGCAGCGCGGATGAGCGCCGGCACGATCGGCGAATCACCGCTGGTCCGGTACACGGTCTGTTTGATCGCCAGCACCGACGGGTCCTCGACCGCATTGACCACGAACTGCTCGACGCTGGCCGTGAAGTCGTGGTAGGGGTGGTGCACGATCATGTCGCCGGTTCGGATGACGTGGAAGATGTCGACCGGTTCCTCGTCGAGCGATCGCAGCCGTGGCGGGACGGTCGGATGCCACGGCTCGTATGTGTGCTCGGGCATATCGAGGTTCGCGACCGCGCCGAGGCAGGTCATGTCGATCAGGCCGGGCACCGTGTAGATGTCGCTCGGTGCCACCTCGAGGGCCCGCGAGACCTCGTCGAGAATGAGTCCGGAGGCGTCCTTCTGGATTTCGAGGCGCACCACGTGGCCGAAGCGGCGCTGGCGCAGCTGGTCTTCGACCGCGCCGAGCAGGTCGTCTGCATCTTCGGAGATATCGAAGTCCGCATCACGGGTCACGCGGAAGCGGATGCATTCCACGACATCCATCCCGGGGAACAGGCGGTCGATATGTGCCGCCATCAGTTGCTCGAGCGGCACCAGGTGTCCGCCGACCGGATACAGGCGGGGCAGCCCGGGCGGGACCTTGACGCGCGCAAACCGCTGCTCGCGGGTGCGTGGGTCGCGCACGATCAGGCCAAGATTGAGCGACAGCCCCGAGATGTACGGGAACGGGAGCCCGGGTCCGACGGCCAGCGGCGTCAGGGTCGGTGCGATCTGGTCGTCATAGATCTGGCCGATCCGCGCTCGCTGGTCCGGGTCGAGGTCGGCGATGCCGCTGACGCGAATCCCCGCGGCCGCCAGGTCGGGCCGCAGCTGGGCTTCCCAGATCCGCGCCTGCTCGACGATCAGTTCGCGGACGCGGTCGCCGACGGCCATGATGACCTCATCGCGCGGGGTGGCATCAGGGGTTGACGGCCGGCGACCGGCTGCGGCGGCCTCCTGCATCGCCGCGACACGGACCATGAAGAACTCGTCGAGGATGTTCGCGCAAATCGACAGGAACCGGCAGCGTTCCAACAGGGGAGCGGCCGGGTCCTCGGCCTGGGCGAGCACGCGCGCGAAGAAATCGAGCCAGCTGAGCTCGCGGTTGGTGTACAGGGCCGGGTCGTGGAGGTTGACGGCGCCGCCCGGGGTGTCGGAGGAGTTGAGCATCGTCCCTAGTCTGCCGGGTTCGGTCCGAGGGCGGAAGCCTTGTCTGCCACAGCGCCTGCGGGTGGTGCCTGGCGGCCCGGGGCTCGGGGCGTGCTCAGGCCCGGAGGCGGAACGCCACGACCACGACTCCGACGAGGACCAGCAACGCCAGCACGAGGCCGAGCGCGATGCCGGCAAGGGTGGCGATCGGGATCACGACCACCAGCCCCTGGGCGATGGCGATGATGATCAGTGCGTCGCGCACGATCCCCGGACGCAGGCGGCGGATCGCCCAGATCGAGATTCCGAGGACGAGCAACGCCACGAGCGTCGCCAGGAACCAGGTCGGGTGCCCGAAGATCACGTACAGCATCTCAACCAGGGCGAGCACCGCCGCGATTGACCAGCGCCGTCGGCGTAGGACGTTGGTCGGCGCGCCGCCGGGGGCGCCGCCGTTGCCGCGGGCGTAGTGCTCGATGATGATCGGCTGCTGGTCGGCCATCGTGTGCGAAGTCTATCGCGCTCCCGGCGGTCCGCCCGAGGAACGGGGCTCCAGCCGGGCGCGGCGCGGCGACGCCACGGCGATCGCGTCCGGGAGCTGTGCAGCCGCCGCGACAGCGGGCGCCCGCTCACGCCACAGCCCGGCGATGGCCCCGCCGCTGCCGCAGAGCAGCACGGTCTCCGCCCCGGCGGCCGTCAGCCGCTCGGCGGCATCGGCCAGCTGCGGTGCCAGGCGTTGCGCGGCCGGCCAGAGGTCGTTGGCCACAAACCCCGGCACCGTCCAAGGGCCCTCGGGCGGCTCCGCGTCGATGGGAGCAACGGTGCCGAGCGCGTCGAAGGTCGCATAGACGGCGCCGGTGGCCAGCGGAGCGACCGGTCCGCAGATCAGCAGCCACAGATCATCGGGGACGGGGCGCCGGAGCAGCAGCTCACCGCGGCCGGTTACCCATTGAGTCCCCCCGCGGATGAAGAACGGCACGTCGGAACCGAGCTCCGCCCCGATTCGCTCGAGGGCGGCGGGCTGCGTCTGGAGCCCATACAGACGGTCGAGTCCGACGAGCACGGCGGCGGCATCGCTGGACCCGCCGCCGAGGCCCGCCTGCATCGGGATCCGCTTGTCGATCGCGATCCGTGCCGGCAGCGGACGCCCTGCCACCCTCTCGAGCGCGTCCGCCGCGCGCCAGGCGAGGTTGTCGGCGCCCGCCGGCCCGCCGGGGCACTCCAGGTCTCGACGACGCGCGCGGACCAGCTCGATCGAATCCTCCAACCCGTCGAGCGCGACGAGCAGGCTCGCCACCGGGTGGAACCCATCGGTACGCGCCGGCCCGACCCGCAGCACCAGGTTCACCTTGGCGGGGGCGGCGACTATGACGCGCTCGGCCACGAAATCTCCCCGGCAAGACGCCGGTAGTGGCCTGCGGACAGATGCTCGGGTCGCGCGGTCGGCGGCAGGTCCATCGCCGCCAGGACCGTGGTGACCTCGGCGCGGCTGACGCCGCGGGCGGCCAGGTTGTTGGCGAGCGTCTTGCGGCGCTGGGCGAACGCGGCCCGCACCAGGTCGCGCAGGACGGGATCGGCACCGGGTCCGGTCCGCCGCAGAACGACGAGGGCCGAATCGACCCGCGGGCGGGGGACGAAGACCTCGCGGCCGACGTTGCGTCGAAACGTCGGCGCCGCAGCGAGCTGCACCATTACCGACGGTGACCCGTACGCGGGATCGCCCGGCTGCGCGAGCCAGCGGTCGGCCACCTCGCGCTGCACCATCACCGACCAGACCCGCAGTGCCGGCAGGCGCCAGGTGCTCTCGACGACCAACGGGGTGGCGATCGCGTACGGCAGGTTGCTGACCAAGGCGGTCGGGGACGGCCTCAGGGCCTCCAGGTCCATGCGCATCGCGTCCCGCCAGTGGACCGTCACGTTGCCGCTGCCGGCCAGGACGTCCTCCAACAGTGGTGCCAGGCGCGCGTCGATCTCCACCGCGTGGACCGCGGCCACGGCGCCGGCGAGGGCGCGGGTGAGCACGCCGACCCCGGCGCCGACCTCAAGCACCACATCGTCGGGCTCAAGACGTGCCTCCCGCAGCGACAGGTCGACGAGGTTCTCGTCAACCAAGAAGTGCTGGCCCAGGTCGGTGTTCGGCGACAGGCCGTGCTCCTCCAATAGCCGGATGACCCGGACGCGCGCGCCCGGGCCTCGGCTACCAGGCGAAGACGCGGGCGGCGTTGGCGGTGGTGAGTTCATCGCAGGCGTCGATATCGAGGCCGCGGACGTCCGCGAGGATGGCCAGCGTGTCGGCGACGTAGGCGGGCTGGTTGGGTTTCCCGCGCCGCGGGACGGGCGCCAGGTAGGGGCTGTCGGTTTCGACGAGGATCCGGTCGGCGGGCATCCGCGCCGCCGCCCCCCGCAGCGCGTCGTTTGCCTTGTAGGTCAACGGCCCGGCGAAGCTGGCGTACCAGCCCCGCTCGATCACTTCGTCCACGCGGTCGACCATCGAGAAGCAGTGCAGGATCACCTCGAGCCCGTCGGCGGTGTCGCCGAGGATCGCGAGCGTGGCGGCGTCGGCGTCCCGTGTGTGGATCACCAGCGGAAGCCCGGTCTCGCGTGCTACCGCGATCTGGGCACGAAAGGCGTGCTCCTGCTGATCAGGCGTTGCCCGGTCGCGGTAGAAATCCATGCCGCATTCGCCGATCGCCACGACCTTCGGATGGGCGGCGAACTTCGTCAGCCAGGCGACGTCGTCGTCGCGCCACTCCTCGGCGCTGTTCGGGTGGACGCCGATTGCGGCGTAGACCTCGGGGTGGGCGTCCGCCACGGCGAGCGCCCGCGCACACGAGTCCCGACCCATGCCGATACCGACGATCCGCGTCACCCCCCGCTCCGCGGCCGCCCGCAGGATCGCGTCGATCCCGCCCTCGCACGACTCCAGGTGGGCGTGGGTGTCGACTACTCCGGGCGTCCTTCCACGCGGGGAAACAGTGGCAGGATCGCGGTCACCCGGGCACCGGCGACGCCGGTGCCGAAGATCGCATCCGACAGCGTCACGGCGGCCGGGTCCTGACCGAGCGAAGAGAGGGCGCGTTCTGCGCTGCCGGGGATGACTGGCCAGAGCAGGACGACCACCGACTTCAGGCCGGCGGCGAGCGTGAACAGGACCTGGTCGAGCGCGTCGCCCGCCGCGGGGTCCTTGGCGAGGGCCCACGGCGCCCGTTGCTCAACGAGCCGGTTGAGCGCGCGGACGAGTACCCAGGCGGTCTCCACGGCGCGCGTGACGTCGGCGGTGTTGAAGGCCGCGATGATTTCATCGGTGCGCAGTGCAATCTCGGCGGGAATCTCGGTGTCGAGCCCGCGGTCGGCCGGAATCACGCCGTCTCGGTAGCGGCCGATCATGTTGACGGTGCGGTTGAGCAGGTTCCCGAGTTCGTTTGCGAGTTCGCCGGTATAGCGGGCCTCGAAGCCCTCGGCGCTGAAGGTGCCGTCCTCGCCGAAGCGGATCTCGCGGCTCAGGTAGTACCGGAGCGCGTCGATCCCGTAGTCCGCGATGAAGGGGAACGGATCGACCAGGTTTCCCGTCGTCTTGCTCATCTTCTCGCCGCCCTTGAGTACGTATCCGTGGACGGCGAGACGCTCAGGCAGTGCGATCTCGGCGGCCATCAGCAACGCGGGCCAGATCACGGCGTGGAACTTGAGGATGTCCTTGGCCATCAACTGCAGGTCCGGCGGCCAGAAGCGCTCCCCGTCGGGCCCGGCGCCGTAGCCGAGGGCGGTCCAATAGTTGAAGAGCGCGTCGACCCACACGTAGATCACTTGCTTGGGATCCCACGGCACGGGCACGCCCCAGGAGATCTGCGACCGGGAGATCGACAGGTCCTCGAGCCCGTCGGCGATCATGCGGCGCGCCTCGTTGTAGCGCGGTCCGGGCACGACCCATCCGGGGTGCGCGTCGAAGTGTGCGAGCAGGCGTTCGCGGTACGCCGAGAGGCGAAAGAACCAGTTCTCCTCTTCGAGCCACTCGACCGGCGTCCCGTGGATCGGGCAGGTGTTGCCGTCGCCGAGTTCGCCCTCGACGTAGAAGGCTTCGCAGGGCGTGCAGTACCAGCCCCCGTAGCTGCCCTTGTAGATGTCGCCGCGCTCGTGCATCACGGCAAGCAGCCGCTGGACTTCGGCGATGTGCTTAGGGTCGGTCGTTCGAATGAAGAAGTCATTGCTGGCCTCGAGCACCCGTCCGAGGTCTCGGAACCTCGCCGAGAGCGCGTCCGCGTGCGCCTTCGGGGTGTGCCCGGCCGCCTCGGCCGCGCGGGCGATCTTGGCGCCGTGCTCGTCGGTGCCAGTGAGGAAGAACACCTCCTCGCCGCGCTGGCGGTGATGCCGGGCGAAGATGTCCGCCATGATGGTCGTGTAGGCGTGCCCGACGTGCGGGTCGGCGTTCACGTAGTAAATCGGCGTGGTGATGTAGAAGCGATCGTGGCTCACGAATTCGACAGTCTAGACGCGCGCCTGCCGCCACGGTTGCGGCCAGCGCTGGCGGAGATCGCGACCCGGCTCGAGGCAGCCGATGTCGCGTGGTCCCTGACGGGGTCGGCGGCGCGCCTATTGATCGGCGGCTCGCGCGACCCGCGTGATCTCGACATCGAGGTCGCGGTCCGGGACGCCGAGCGCGCCGCCGCGGTGCTCGGGTGCGACCTTGTCACCGACGACGGAGCCTCCTGGTCGTCGCTGCGCGGACGGTGCGAGATCTTCGGGGTCGAGGTCGACCTGAGCGCGGGGGTGATCGTCGCCGGCGCCGAGTGGGTCCTGGAGCCCGACGAGGCGCTGGCCGAGACGTGGTCGCACGCCACGTCGGTGGACGGGCGCATGATTCGGATCGCGCCGCCGGAGGAACAGCTGGTACGCGCGATCGTCGCCGGCGACTGGGCGCGGATCGCAAAGCTGGCCGATGGCGCCGGGCCGCCGCCGCGACCGGCCTACGTCTTTCGCCGGCTCGCCTCGGCGAGGGCGGTCCGGTAGGCCGGATTGCGCGTTCCCGCGCCGAGGGCGACCGCGGTATCGGCCGCCTGCCCCGGGCTGAGGCCCGCATCGAGCAGGATCGCCACGACCGCCTCGAGGTGTGCGGTGTCGTCGGCGTGCTGCGCGCCGGGATCGCCCGGCCAGATGACGATCGTGATCTCTCCCCGGACGGGGTCCGCGGCGAGGCGCGCGGCAAGCTCACCCGCCGTCGCGACAATAGTCTCCTCGTGGAGCTTGGAGATCTCACGGCAGACCGCGATCCGCCGGTCGGGGTCATGGGCGGCAATATCGGAGACCAGTCCGGCCAGTCGCCGTGGGCTTTCGAAGCCCACCGCCGTCCAGCCGAGCCGGTCCAGATCGGCCAACAGCGCGGCGCGCTCACCCGCTTTGCGCGGCATGAAGCCGGTAAACACAAAGCGGTCCGCCGGGGCCCCGGCCACGGCGATCGCGGCGGTGACGGCGCTTGGCCCGGGGAGCACCTCTACGTGGATCCCCGCGTCGTGCGCGGCGGCGACCAGACGGGCGCCCGGATCGCTGACCCCGGGCATGCCCGCGTCGCTGACGAGGGCGATCATGGCCCCGCCGGCGAGCCGATCGAGCAGCTCGGGGATGCGGGCGGTCTCGTTGTGGGCGTGGAGGCTAATGAGCGGAACTCGAGATTCAAGCGCCTGCATCAGCAGGCCGGTGCGGCGCGTGTCCTCGCAGGCGATCGCCGCCGCCCCGCGCAGGGTCTCGCGTGCGCGTGGAGAAATGTCGCTCAGGTTTCCGATCGGCGTTGCGACGATCGCCAACAGGCCGCCTGTTGCGGGTGTGCCCACGTTGTCCTCTGCCCCGGGATTGTCGACTCAGGAATGCAGGTCGCTACCATCTTCCACGCATGACCACGAATACCACCAGGCCGTACCGACGTTTCCGGGTACATGCCGGATCCGCGTCGGGTGGAATCGAGGAACTGCGGCGGATGACTGAAGGCGAGGTCGCGCGCGCAGGCGGTGCGTCCGCGGCCGCCGTGCTGGCGCCGCCCCCCGCGCGCATCAGGGCCGGAGGCCCGCCGCCTCCGCCGCGGGGACCCCTGCCGCGGACGCCCGGCGGCGGTGAGCAGCCGCCGAAAGCACGCCCCGCACACTGGTGGTCGCTGCGCGGGGTCGGCCCGCTCGGCTGGGCTCTCCGGGTGGTGCTGGTCCTCGTCGTGGCGGTCGTGGTCTGGGGTGTCGCCGGGTACCTGGCGCTCTCGAGCGCGGTCTCGGCCTCGAATGCGCAGATCACCCCAGCGGCCCGGAAGGCGCTCACACCGACGTCAGGGCTGATGCTGACGACCCCGACGAACATCCTGTTTGTCGGTTCCGACGCACGGCCCGGTCAGGGGCAGTCGCGGTCGGACACGATGATGATCATGCGCGTCGACCCGAACTCCGGGAAGGTCAAGTACCTGTCGATCCCGCGCGACACGCTCATCGACAGCCAGAGCTGCCCGACCTGCGGGTCCTACGTGCAAAACCAGAAGATCAACGCCGCATACTTCTTCCAGGGCGAGGCCGGCGCGATCCACACCGTCGAGAAATTCACCGGGTTGCCGATCAACCACCTCGTGGTCGTCAGCTTCGACGGGCTGTCGAAGGTCGTCAACGACCTCGGCGGGATCACGCTCAACAACCCCACCGCACTCAAGGCCTGTCTGTACCCCGGGAACACACACGTCAGCTTCCCGCGCGGCACGATCACGCTCAACGGTACGACCGCGCTCCAGTACGTCCGCGTCCGCCACTGCGACTCCGACATTCAGCGCGAGGAACGTCAGCAGGTGTTCCTGTCGGCGCTGAAGTCGAAGATCGTGTCGGTCGGTGATCTCTGGAAGGCACCGTGGAGCGCGGCGTCGCTGGTAAATGCGCTGGCCACGGACATGAGTGCGACCGATCTCGCCCAGCTGGGGTGGCTCGAGATGACCCTGAGCCAGTCCAAGAAGGACCATTGGGTCCTCCCCGGGACGCCGCAGACAGTCAACGGCGGTGCCTACATCGTGAACGACCCCGTCAAAAGCGCGGCAGTCAAGCGCGCGTTCATGGGCAAGAACTGATCGTCCGCCCGGCGGCCGCTGACCTAGACCTTGTCCAGCCCCACGGACTTGCTGGAGCTCGTCCCGGAGGTCGCCGCCGCCCCCGCGCTGTCGCCGCCCGAGGCGCCACCACCACCTGCGTCGGTCGCCGGCTTGGCCGGCGCACCGTCGCCGTCGCCGCCCACGGGGCGGCGCTTGGTCCCGTAGTCGGTGTTGTGGAACCCGGAGCCCTTGAAGTGGATCGCCGGAGCGAACAGGACGCGCTGGACTTCGCCGCCGCACGACTCGCACACGGAGACCGGTTCGTCGCTCATGCTCTGCGTCACCTCAAAATGATGATCGCAGTCACGGCAGCGGTACACGTAAGTTGGCACGTCACACCTCGTCCGGCGGTCGCGGGCGGCCCGCGTTCAGCAAATCCGCCGACGGGCTCATTGGCACTCTCCTTAAGAGTGTGCCAAATCTGCGGCCGTTCGTCAGCCCGGATCGCGTTGGTACGATTTGCCGCATCATGACCGATCCGCGGTCGTCTCGGCGACGACGTGCTGACGCCCAAGCACATGCAGGTCGATCGGCCCATGCGTAGCCGGGAGCCCGAGCGTGCCTGACCCCATGCGCAAGAACCAGGCCGTCGGCCGGGCCGTCGCCGTCGGCGTCGGTGCCACCGCGCTGGCGGCTGCGTTGTTCGCGTCCGGGCGCCGCGCCGCCGCCGCGGGCGTCGTCGCGGGTGCTGGCGCACTCGGGGCAGCGGCGTTCGTCCCGACCGCGCCGCTGTTCGGTCCGTCGGTCAGCGGCGGATCCCACACGACCATGACGGCCGCACTGACGTTCGACGACGGCCCCGGCCCGTCCACCGCGGAGTTGCTCGACGTCCTCGCCGAGCAGGACGTCCGAGCCACGTTCTTCGTGCTGGGCCGCCAGGCGCGGGCGTATCCCGAGGTGATCGCGCGCATGGCCGCGGACGGTCATCAAATCGCCAGCCACGGCTTCGACCACGGCATCCTGATCTTTCGGGGCCCGGGCTACGTCGCTGCCCAACTGGCGGAGACCGAGGTCGCGGTGCGGGACGCGACGGGCACCGACATCCTCACGCCCTATTTCCGTGCGCCACACGGCTTCCGCGGGCCGGCCACCTGGGCGGCCGCACGTCGCCGTGGCTATCGGATGGCCGCCTGGACGACGGGGGTGTGGGACACGACCGAGCCAGGTACCGAGGTCATCGTCGAGCGGACCTCCAGGGCGCTCGTGCCCGGCGCGGTGATTCTCCTCCACGACGCCGACGGCTGGGATGCGGATCGTGCGCGCCCTCAGACTGTCGCCGCGATCCCGGGGATCTGTGCGGCCGCCCGGGATCGCGGCCTGCGCTTGGTCCGGTTTGACGAGCTGGTGGGTGCGTGACGGACGGGGTCGCCCGAGCGCCGCGTTCGCGCAAGTGGGTGTCCCACGTCGTTCGGGTCGGCGTCATCGCGGCGGTCGGCGCCATCGTCGTCTGGCGGGTCAACTGGTCGAGCGCGAAACTCTTCGTGCACCCGTCGTCATGGGTGTACCTGCTGCTGGCGATCATCGCCAACTTCATCTCCGTCGGGTTCAAGGGGCTCGTCTGGAAGGGGATCATCGACGGCCTCCCGGGTCTGCGGCACCGCACCCGGTATCGGGACATCATGCCGCCGGTCTTCATCGGGTTCCTGTTCAACACGGTCCTCGCCGCCCGCCTCGGCGAGCTGGTGAAGGTGGCCCTCGCCCGTCGGCGCCTGGCAGCGCGCGGCGAGGACGTCTCGGCGACGGCGCTCCTTGGCACGATCGTGGCCGAGAACCTGATCAGCACGCTGATGTGGGTGCTGTTGGTCGTGGGCATCGGGATCTTCCTGCCGCTCCCGCTCTATGCGTGGGTCGCCAGCCTGGTGATCGGGGCGATCGCGGCGGTGATCGTCGCGTTCGCGATGGCGACGGCGACCGGGCACGAACTGCTGCCCTGGCAGACCTCCGGGTCGCTCTATGCCAAGGCCTCCCGCGCGATCTCGCGTCTGTGGGGTGCGGTCCGCGAGAGCCACATCGTGCTGCGCAGCCCGCGTCAGTTCTCGTTCGTGGCCGGCGGCTCGCTGTTCACGTGGTTTGCCCAATGGGTGGGGATCTACTGCACCCTCGAGGCCTTTGGACTTGGATCGGTCGGCTGGGGCGGTGCCGGGCTGCTGCTGGTGACGGTCACCCTGGCCCAGGCGTTTCCGTTGCTTCCGGGCAACCTGGTGATCTTCCAGGCCGCCGCGGTGGTGCCGCTGACGACGACCTACGGCATCCCGGCGTCGCAGGCAATCGCCTTCTCGGTGGTCCTGCAGTTCACCGAGATCATCGTCGGCGTCGTGACCGGCTTCATCTTCCTGCTGTTCGAGGGCGTCAGCTTCGGCGAACTGCGGCGCGAAGCAGAAGCCGATGCGATCGACCTCGAGACCGATGACGAGGCCGTGGCGGCAACCGAGTAGGCCGCGGCCCGCGGATCAGCCGAAGCGGCCGGAGACGTACGCCTCGGTCTGCGGATCCGTCGGGTTCGAGAACATGTCCTCGGTCGGACCGACCTCGATCAGGCGCCCGGGCTCACCCTCGTTGGTGATCGTGAAGAAGGCCGTCGTATCCGAGACGCGCGCGGCCTGCTGCATGTTGTGGGTGACGATGACGATCGTGACCCGCTCCTTGAGTTCCTGGATCAGGTCTTCGATGCGCAGGGTCGACTGCGGGTCGAGCGCCGAGCACGGCTCGTCCATGAGCAGGACGTCCGGCTCGACGGCGAGGGCGCGGGCGATGCACAGGCGCTGCTGCTGACCGCCGGACAGACCGCCGGCCGGCGTGTCGAGGCGGTTCTTGACCTCGCTCCACAGGCCGGCGCCACGCAGGGTTTCCTCGACGAGGTCGCCACGCTCGGACCGGCTGAGCTTGACGCGGTTGAACTTCGGACCGGCCAGGATGTTGTCCGCGATCGACCTTGTCGGGAACGGGTTCGGCCGCTGGAACACCATGCCGATCGCGCGCCGGATGACCACGGGGTCTGCGCCCCGCTGGAAGATGTTTGTGCCGTAGAGGTGCACCTCACCCGTGTTGTAGGCGTAGGGGACCAGCTCGTGCATGCGGTTGAGCGAGCGCAGGAATGTGCTCTTGCCGCAGCCCGACGGGCCGATCAGCGCAGTCACCGAGTTTTCGGGAAACGTGATGTTGACGCCGTCGACGGCGTGGTGCTTGCCGTAGAAGCAGTTGAGGTCGCGCACCGTCAGCGGGGCGGCGGCGTCGGACGCCTCCGCCGATGGGGTTTTCGCATTCGGGGCGGAACGTGTCGGCTCCGACTCACTAGCCATGGTGTTCTCCACACGGGTGTCGTCGTCCATCATCGCTCCGTTCCACGCGCGAGGCGCCCCAGGAGTCGCGCGATCAGGTTGAGCACCAGAATCATCGTAACGAGTACGAGGGTGGCGCCCCAAGCGAATTGGACCGATTGGGTGGTCCGAGTATTGATGGTGAGGTTGTAGATGACCTCTGGGATCGCCGCCATCGGCTGACTCATATTGGTCGAAAAGAATTGGTTCAGGCCCGCGGTGAAGATCAGCGGCGCGGTCTCGCCCGCAGCACGGGCGACCGCCAGCACGATGCCCGTGAGGATTCCCGGGGCCGCGGCGGGAATCACGATCTTGAGCGCGGTGCGCCATTTCGGCGCGCCCAGGGCGAGGGCGGCCTCGCTGAGTCCCGACGGCACCAGGCGCAGCACCTCGTCCGCAGAGCGCACGATGATCGGGAACATGATGATCGCCAGCGCGACGGCTCCGGCCCAGCCGCTGTAGCCGCCTTGCACGATGACGATCGCCAAATATCCGAACAGACCGACCACGATGGACGGGACGCCGAGCATGATGTCGATGATGAGCCCCATCGTCCGGGCGAAGCGTGCCGCCATGGGGCCCGCGAGCGAGCACTCGTACATCAGGATGGCCGTCAGGATCCCGAGCGGTGCCGCAATGAGGGCGCCGACGCCGACCATCATCAGCGTCCCGACGATGGCATTGCCGATTCCGGCACCCGCGGTATTGGCGGGGTCGATCGGCGGAAGTCCCGAGAGAAATGTCCACGAGAGCTCTGGAAGCCCCTGAATCAGCATCTCGCCGAGAATGAGGCCCAGCGGCACGACGGCGATCGCCACCGACAGGTAGATCGCGCCCGTGGCGAACATGGAACGGCGCCGCCGTGCCGGGTTGATGCTGCCAAGGCTCGGCTCGCGACGCACCGCGGCCGGCGGGGTCACGAGGCTCGCCTGCTCGTCGGTGTCGGTGGACAGGTCCGCCGGCAGTTCGGCGGCGACCGCCCGGCGCTGCAGGGCCCGGGTGAGGAAATTGGCCCTGCCGCCGCCACCCGGGTTGTTGCGGGTCACCAAGCGTGCGCCGATGTTGGTCAGCAGTGCGAGCGCAAACAGGATGATCGCCAGCGCGATCAGCGCGCTCTGCTGAAGCCCGTTGGATTCACTGAACTCGTTGGTGATCTTGCTCGCCAGGGTCGACCCGGGCCCGACCAAAGAGCCGAAGATGTTGGGCGAATTCCCCAGCAAGATGGTGATCGCGATCGTCTCGCCGATGGCGCGCCCGAAGCCGAGCGCCGACGCGCCGACGATCCCCGAGCGGGACCACGGCAGGATCGCGTCCCGGACCATCTCCCACTTGGTGGCACCGAGCGCGTACGCCGCTTCGGACTGCTCGCGCGGCACCGTGACGAACACCTCCCGGGTGATCGCGGTCATGATCGGGAGGACCATGATGCCCAGGATGAGCCCCGCGGTCACATAGGAGCCGCTGAGGACCGGACCGGACAGCAGCCGGAACGTGCTGGGGATCACTCCCACGAGCGCCAACAACCAGACCGTGCCGAGCGCCACGGCCATCAGCATGATGATCATCCGCAT
>JADGPG010000130.1 GCA_017882545.1 Thermoleophilia bacterium | reverse complement strand
TCGGCCGGGGTCGTCAGCTTCACCGGTGCCGGCACGTGCACCATCGACGCCAACCAGGCCGGAAACGGTGCGTTCACGGCAGCACCCCAAGTCCAGCAGAGCATGACCGTCGGCGGCGGCACCACACCGCAGACGATCAGCTTTACCTCCAGCGCCCCGACGGGGGCGACCGTGGGCGGGACCTACACCCCGGCCGCCGCCGCGACCTCGGGACTCGGGGTCACCGTCACGATCGACCCCTCGGCGGGTTCGGTGTGCACGATCTCCGGCGGGGTCGTCACCCTCACCGGCGCCGGGACCTGCTTCGTCGATGCCAACCAGGCGGGGAATACGACCTACGCGCCGGCACCGCAGCTGCAGCAGTCGTTTGCGGTCGGCACGCGCACCCTCGCCGCCCCGACTCTCACGCTCACCCCGGGGCCGGGATCGCTCGTGATCGGTGCCTTTGCCGCAGTGCCCAACGCGAGCTCGTACAGCTACCAGGTCTGCAACCAGGCGGGAACGACCTGCGGGACGGCCGCGGCCGTCACGACCTCCGGGGCAACGATCACGGGGCTCGTCGGTGGCACGACGTATCAGGTCGGCCTGACCGCGGTCGGCAATCCGACCACCGACGCCAACTCGGCGCCGGCCACCCAGACTGGGACACCGGGGCCGACGGTGCTCGGGACCCCCGTCTTCACCTTGACGCCATCGTCGGGGACCTTGACGATCAACGCATTTACCGCCGTGTCGGGCGCAACCTCGTACAGCTACCAGCGCTGTGACGCCGCCGGCGCGAACTGTGGCCCGGCGACGGCCGTCACCACGGCGGGCACCGCGATCACGGGCCTCGTCGACGGCACCAGCTACACCGTCAAGCTGGGCGCCGTCGGCGACGGCATCGTCTACGCGAACTCGGCGGCCGCGTCGGTGGTTGGCACGGCGGGTGCGCCGTCCGTCAGTGGCACGCCGCTCATCATCGACACCGACATGTGGAGCGATGCCGGGGACGCCGGGGCGCTTGCCACCGCCTTTGCCCTCCAGCAGAGCGGCCAAGCCAACGTCATCGCCACCATCGCCAACACCCGCACCGACCGCCCGTCGGTGGCAACCGACACGTGGAAGTGCGTTGCCGCGCTCGCCCAGTTCTACGGAGCCAAGAACATGCTCCTGGGATCCGACATGCCCGACACCGGCACCCAGACCAGCAGCCCGAACTGGGCCGGTCCGTGCGGCGCGCTCGCATCCCCGTCAACGCCGGCTCCGGACACCGCTCTCAACACCTACCGCAAGGCGCTCGTCTCCCAACCGGACCACAGCGTCGTGATCGCCGGAATCGGCTATTTCGAGAACCTCTCCACACTCTTGAACTCGCCCGCCGATGCGATCAGCCCCCTGACCGGCAAGCAACTGGTGGCGCTCAAGGTGAAGTCGCTCGTGATGATGGCCGGATGCTTCCCGAGTTGCTCCACCGGAGAGAACAACGTCGTCGGCAACATCGCCGCGGCCCAAAACGTCGCCGCCAACTGGCCGACCAAGATGGTCTGGTCGGGATTCGAGGTCGGCGACGCCGTGCATACCGGCCAGACGATCACCTCGACCCACCCGGCCAACTCCCCGCTGCGGGCCGCCTACATGGCCTACGTCGGCGCCAACAACTGGATCTACTCCTACGACCAGACCGCGATCTACCACGCCATCCGCCCGACCGACCCGTCGATGAGCGAATCCGGCGGCGGCACCGTGACCATCAGCGGCAACGGCGGCGACAGCTTCACGGCCGGGTCGGGCAACTCGTCGTATCTGATCCTCAAGAACGCCACGGCGCTCGACGCCTCGCTTGAGTCCCTGCTCGACGTCCTCCCCCCGAGTCCGCCGGGCCCGCTCCCCAGCGACAATTTCAATACCAACACTCTGAGCGCGAGCCTGTGGACCACCTCCAACAGCGGCTCATCGGTCACCGCCACGAGCCAGCAGCTGCAAATCTCACACCCGGCCGGCGCCTGGACCAGCGGCGTGCTCGCGAGCGCCAGCGCCTACGACGCCACCGGCCACGCCACCCAGGTCCAGGTCCTGCAGGCGGCCAACGCCGGCCAGGGCGCCACGGGCAAGGTCGGCGGGCAGACGTCGATGTTCATCTCAAAGGACGCCACCCACTACGCATACATCCTGATCGGTGGCGGCGGCGTGGGGGTGTATGTCAATTCCGGCGCGGGCGAGACCAACATCGTGCCGACATGGGTGCCCTACAACGCGTCCACCATGCAATGGCTGCGCATCCGCGAATCGGCCGGGTCGCTCTTCTTCGAATACGCGGCCGGGGCATCGGCGCCCGGCGCCTGGACGACGCTTGCCCAGATCGCGGACCCGTTCCCGGTGACACGGGTGTCGCTCAAACTGGCGGCCGGCTCGGACATCGCCACCCGGGACATCGCCAGCTTCGACAACGTGTCCACCAACTAGCCGGACCCCGCCGGGGCGGTTCAGCAGGGCCGGTGGAGCCTGCGTCCGGGGAACCGCGCGCGCGCCTGCGCCAACGTGGCGAAGTGCACGAGGTACGTCTTGGACAGCTTGTGCCAGGCGGGATCGTCGGCGCAGTAGATGTCGCGCGCCGTGTGATAGCTCGAGGCGTAGTACCCGCCGCGTGGCACCCCGCCGGAACCGCTGCCGGAGCTCGTCGCGCCGACGTAGGTGCGGTAGGCCGCCGGCCAGTTGCCGACGATCAGGCGCTGCGCGGTCGCCAACGGTAGCCGGCGCGCACAGACCCGCGTCTTGAGCACGTTCTCGAGACGGTCCTTCGGATTGAGGTAGAAGCCCTGGCGTCGCGCGTAGTCGGGCTCCGGCCAAAGATTGCCGGCGGCGTTGACGGCCCCGCCGAGCTCGAGCGGCAGGAAGTGGTCGTACTCGTAGTGCGATGCGCCGAGCCGGTCACCGTACGCCCGCATGCTGGCCCGCTTCTCGACGCCCGTGATGCCGGCCCGCGGTCGCACGATCGCCGTCCAGCCGGAGCGGCAGATCGTCGTCCGGATCGTCGCCTGGGTCACAGACGGGTTCCGCAGTCCGGGCGTGCAGTGGGCGTCCGGCAGCGCAAACAGCCCCGACCCGCGCTGATGGCACGTCCCTGGTGACGGCTGCTTCTGGACCGTGTGGGCGCTCGCCCGGCTCGCGCCGATCGCCCCGAAGGCCGTGGCGGCAGCCACCGCGAGCACTCCGCAACACACAAGCACCGCGACGATCGGTCCGCGCCCCGAGGTCGTACCCGCACACCGTTCCCGCACACCTGCCTCCACGTCCGCCAAGGAGGGTCCGACGGCGCCGGCGCCATCGCGGTGCACACGTTACTCGACGGCATGCCCGGCGCCGCGTATCGCCCCGCGATAGACATGCGAATTTTCCGGCACCGGAAGGACTTCGTCACAAATCATGCAAAACGAGCGGTGACAGCTCGCCCGAGACCCGCGCAGACCCCCCGCGCGTGCCCGTGCGCGAGCACGAGACAACGCTGGCTCGGTGCACCCCGGTGCCGCCTCATCGGCCGTCGGAGCCCTCCGAGCCTCGGGAAGGGAGTGACCTATGTCGACCAATACCGGGGGCAGTGCCGCCACGTGGAGCAGCTGGATCGTCTTTGCCGCCGTCGTCATGTTCGTCATCGGCTGCGTCAACATGATTCAGGGCCTTGCCGCGCTGCTCAAGCACACGGTGTACGTCCTGCCGAATTCCGGGCTTCTTGTCAGCACGAGCTACACGACCTGGGGCTGGATGCTCCTGCTCTGGGGCGTGATCATGGCGGTTGCCGCCCACGGCCTTTTGTCCGGCAGCCCGGTGGCGCGATGGTTCTCGGTGTTTCTTGTCGTCGTGAACCTGCTCGGCCAGTTCGCCTGGTTCCCGGCGCTTCCGCTGTGGAGCCTGATCGTCATCGCGCTTGACGTCGCGGTGCTGTTCGCACTGACCGCACGTTGGGACGAGGCGCAGGCACGGATAGGGAACTAGTCCGCGCACGCGTCGGCTGGCGCCCTTCCGCACCCCGCGGAGGGCGCCGCGCGCAGCGGGCAGCCGCACGGACGCCGCCCGACCGAATCCGGCGCCGGGTCACGGAGTCGCCGCGCCGCCACCACGTCGGCTAAGGTCCGGCGGCATGAATCGCCGCCAACGAACGCGCATGATCGTGTGGGGCGCCTTCATCGCGTGCGCGGTCATTTTGGTCGTCGTCGGGTTGCGGTCGTCGCACTCGAAGTCCGCGGTGCCGGTGCCGGCGACCGTCTCGCAGACGGGCGCGGCCACCACCGCGTCCACGCCGGCATCGACGACGCCGGCCGCCTCGACGACACCCGGTGCGCCGAAGGTCGACCCCGGCCGCCTCCCGCAGACCCGCACCGAGCCGTCGTTCGGTGCACCGCTGACCGCCCGGATGCAGACCGCCTGGGACGCGATCGTCGCCGACTCGCCGGCGGCCGGCCGGTCGGTGTTCTTCCCCGAGTCCGCCTATCTGACGATGAAGACCGGGCGCATCGCCGATCCGGCGAGCGACTACAAAGGGCGGCTGGTCGCGTTCTACGACCTCGACGTCGCCGCCTACCACGCCCATCTGGGCACTCGCGCGGCATCGGCCAAGCTGGTCGCAGTCCACACAAACCCGGCGCTCGCCGCATGGATCCCGGCGGGGAGCTGCGAGAACTCGATTGGCTACTGGCATCTGCCCGGCACGCGGCTCGTCTACGCCGAGGGCGGTCGGACCTACTCGGTACGGGTCGCCTCGCTGATCTCATGGCGTGGGGTCTGGTACGTGGTCCATCTCGGTCCGAACCCGCGACCGGTCAACGCGGGCACCGTCGACGACCCCCAGGTCGGGCCCGGCATCCCCGGGCCGGCAGGCGGATGCTGACCGGCGGCTGATCGCCTTGCGACCGCGGGCCCCGGGCGCGCAAACCCCACCCCGGGGCCGGCACGGCGCCCGGCAGGAACGCCGGGTGCCGTGTGGCGGTCACCGGGACACGATCAGATAAACCTGACGACCTGCTCGTAGTCGGGCCGCGGAAGACGGTCAAACCACGGATTCGGTCCCGGCTTGCCGATGTTCACGACCATGAGCGCGTGGAGTCTGCCGTCCGGAAAGAACTCCGCATCGACCCCGACCGCATCGAACCCGGTCATCGGCCCCGCCGCCAACCCGGCCGCTCGGACGGCCAGCAAGAAGTAGCCGCACTGCAGGATGGCGTTGAACTTCGCGTGCCGGTCGCGGGCATCGTCGTCGGCGGCGAAGTACTCGCGCATCTCGGGACGCGCCGGAAACAACTGCGGGATCAGTTCGTGGAACTCGCTGTCCGCCGCGAGGATTGCCACCGCCGGCGCCGACGCGGTCTTGGCCTTGTTGCCGTCGGACATGTGGTCGACAAGGCGGGCGCGCGCATCCGGCGAGGCGACGTACAGGATCCGGAGCGGGTTGGTGTTCGCGGCCGTGGGCGGGAACTTCGCCAGCTCCCAAATGGCCCGCAGCTGGTCGCCGCTGACGGGCTCGTCGGTAAAGGTGTTGGCGCTACGGGCGTCGGTGAACAGCAGCGCCTGCGCGGCCTCGTCGAGGGCGATGTGCTCGCCGAGGAGCGCGGCGGTCGTGGGATCGTGGCTCATGCAGGGACCTTTCGCGGGTCGTTGGTACGGCATCGACATCTGGCACACGCGGGGAGCCGACTACCGCCGGGGATCCCAGTAGGAGGCTAATGGTTGTGCACTCAATTTTCTCAGCGAGTCTAGCAGCGGTTCCTGCGTACCTGCCTCGGGGTCCACGTCGGACCGGCGTGGCACAGTATCCGCACGGCAACCGATCCCGGAGACCGCCATGCCGGCATATCGCCCCACCCGCCCCCGCCTCTCGCGGCGCCGCCTGATCACCGCCGGCGGTATCGCCGCACTGGCCGCCGTCGCGGCGTCGGTTGCCGCCGGCGCATCCGGCGCGGCCCGCCCGGTCACCTGGACCGTCTACCACGGCACCGCAACAGGGTCGGGGTCCTCGAACGCCCTGCGCTCGGTGACGACGTCCTCGCGGGCCTGGTCGTCGACCAGGCTTGACGGAAAGCTGTATGGGCAGCCGGTGGTCGTCGGCGCGCGGGTCTTCGCCGCCACCGAG
>JADGPG010000129.1 GCA_017882545.1 Thermoleophilia bacterium | reverse complement strand
GTCGGGCGTGGTTGCCCTGCCAATCGCCGAGTACGATGGCCGCATGACGATCGACGACCACGGCGCAGATTCCTCCGGCATAGGGAGAGGCGCGTCCGGCGACGCGTTGCCTGCGGTGGACGTGATCATCTGCGCGTACACGGCCAAGCGCGAGGCATTCCTGCGACGGGCGATCGCGTCCGTCACCGATCAGCTCGACGCCGAGCAGGTCATCGTCGTGATCGATCACGCGCCTGACCTATTCGGTCTACTCGCCGATGATCCGACGCTCGGTGATGGCGTGGTGGTCATCGAGAACGCCTATGAGCAGGGGTTGTCCGGTGCCCGCAATACCGGCGTGGACTACGCGACGGCCCCGGTGGTTGCATTTCTCGACGACGACGCGCGTGCTTATCCCGGGTGGGTGTTGGCGATCCGTCGTGCCCACGCCGATCCGGCGACGGTGGGGACCGGAGGGTGGGTCGCACCCGAATGGGAGGACGGCGTCTGCCCGGCCTGGCTGCCGTCTGAGTTCTGGTGGACGATCGGCTGCTCCTACCGCGGGCTCCCCATGGACGACAAGTCGGTGATCCGCAACCCGATCGGGGCGAGCATGTCGTTCTCGCGGGCTCCGCTGCAGGCGGTCGGTGCGTTTCGATCGGGCCTGGGACGCATCGGGACCACGCCGCTCGGCTGCGAAGAGACCGAGGCCGCGATCCGTGTGCAGGCGGCAGCGCCCGGCAGCAAGATCGTGCACCTGACCGAGTCCCGGGTCGGCCACTACGTGCCGCGGACCCGGACGACCTGGTCGTATTTTCGCGATCGGTGCGTGGCCGAAGGCCGCTCCAAGGCGATGGTTGCCGGCGCGGCCGGCACCCGGGACGGGCTATCGTCGGAGCGGCGCTACGTCCTGCGCGTCCTGCCCAGCGGGGTGCTACGCGCGCTGGGCGACGCGGCCCGCGGCGACGTGGCCGGCCTCGAGCGCGCCGGAGCGATCGTCGCGGGGCTCGCACTGACGGCCGGCGGGTATGTGGTCGGACGCACAGAGGTGGCGCGCGTCGAGGGCGGCGCGCGCCCGTCGGCAATGCGGACATCGATCGTGACCCGGTCGATTGCCGGCGCCGCAGGCGTCCGGGCCCGATGCCGCGTACGTGCCAACGGGTGGCGCGGGCACCGATGAGGTAAGTCACGCCCCCCGCCGTCATTGGCTCTGAGTGGTTTCAGCGAGAGACGGCAATCGATCTCCCGCTGGGTTCGCTTTGGGCCGGTGGCACCGAAACGCATGCACTGGTGCTGCCCGTGCGTGACGGCATCCGCTGGGGGGGGGTCGTTAGGGTCGCGACCGCCGACGGCGTCGTCAGGGCCGCCGCCGTCGCGCCGGCGGCGGCCGACCAACCGTCAGGCAGCCGTTGGTGCTCGCGTCATCCGACGGCGACCGCAACCCCACGATGCGCCTGCGGGTCGCGGTGATCGAGCGGCTTGGGCTCATCGTCGGGAGGGTTGTCGAGGCCCGTCGCGGCATACCGGGAGGGTGCCGCAGGCGGTGAGCGACCGCCTCGCTTCGTGGTCGCGAGTCCTGCGGGAGGGCCTGGGGGGCGGCCGGCGCCGCCCAGGGACCGACCGACGCTTCGCCAACCTGCACCCTGCGCCGGACGTCACCGCGGTCTCCGACCACCACGGCAGCGGATGGGACACGGTCCCCGACACCGCTGGGCGTGCGAGCGCCGCAACGGGCGCGCAGTACTGCGGCGGCCCTCCGCGCGCCGTCGAGCTCAAGCAAACAATGGACACCCACATCGAGCAGTTCTGGCCTTCCGAGCGTCCAACCGTCCGATGGTCGTGGAGTCTCGCGGTCTGATCCATCCGAATGGTCGGTGACACCAAGAAACCTAGACTCGTGGGGGGGTGAGATTGCCGCTCAGATGGGCGGTTTACGCGGCGGCTTGCGTAGGAGATTCTGGAGTCAAGAAAGAGGACATTTCCAGCGCATTCGTTTCGACGCCGGAAAGCTTCACGGAAAGGACTCCACCATGAGCGCGACCCTCGCCAAGATGATCCAAGATGGACCGGCAGTCGAGGCGCCGAAGCACCAGGCCTCGCGTCACGCGTACTGCACCAGCCCACACACGCACTCCCACTCGGGCAGCACCCACGCCCACCTCGACAGTGGGCACCTGCACACCATCCGGCCCGCCGACACTCTCCCCGCGATCCGGACGATCCCGCGGCCGCGCGTGACCGCGGTCATCCCGGCCATGAACGAGGCCGAGAACCTCCCGCACGTATTCGCGCGGCTCCCCAACATCATCGACGAGGTCATCCTGGTCGACGGCCACTCCAAGGACGACACCGTTGCAGTGGCCCGCCGGCTGCGTCCGGACGTTCGCGTCGTGACCCAAACCCACCGCGGTAAGGGCAACGCGCTCGCCTGCGGGTTCGCGGTTGCCACAGGCGACATCATCGTCATGCTCGACGCCGACGGCTCGACCGATCCGGCCGAGATCCCCGCGTTTGTTGACGCGCTGATCGAGGGCGCCGACTTCGCCAAGGGCTCCCGCTACATGCCCGGCGGCGGCAGCGATGACCTGACCCTGATGCGCCGGCTCGGCAACAGCTTCCTGACCGGTACGGTCAACGCGCTGTTCCGGGTCGACTACACCGACCTGTGTTACGGCTACATGGCCTTCTGGCGTCGGTGCCTGCCCCAGCTCAACGTCGACTGCACCGGGTTCGAGGTCGAGACCCTTCTGACCCTTCGGGCCGCGCGCGCGGAGTTTGCGGTCGCCGAGGTCCCGAGCGTCGAACGCGACCGGATCCATGGCGAGAGCAACCTGCGTCCGATCCGGGATGGGCTGCGCATCATGCGCACGATCCTTCGCGAGCGGTTTTCGCGCGACCGCTCCGCGGCCAACGCGCCTGCATGGGCCGCCGTTGCCGGCGCCTTGGCTCCGCTGCCGTCAGCGCCCGCCGGCCCGGTTGGTCACCTGTCCGCCGCGCACGGGGTGTAGCGGGGCACGCGTGCCTGCACCCGGCGGGCGCGTGCCCGGGGTGCGACCGAGCCGGCGGAGACGCCGTGACTGCGTGGATCCTGTGTGTGGCCCGAGCACTGCCCGCCACATCGTCGTGGCGGGCGCGACGGCGCCTGAGGTTACTGCCAGACCCGCACGTAATCGACCTGCATCGTGGACGGAGCGACCGCTTGGCCGCCCTGGCCGCCGACCGCGTCGTTCAGGATCAGATACATCGGGTTTGAGGTGATGCCGGTCGTGATCTGGCCGACCTCATGCCCGTCGTAGTAGTAGGTCACCACGCCCGGCTGCCAGTCCGCGGCGTAGGTGTGCCAGCCGGTGTAGTTCCCCGAGACGTCGGCGCCCGGACCGCCGGACAGCGAGTGGAAGTGATACGCGGCGTACCCGCCGAGGCCCTCCATGACATCGAGCTCGCCGGTCATGGGCCACGTGCCGGTGCCGTCGGCCCAGAACGCGGGCCAGTTGTCGACCTTCCCGTTCGTACCGCTCAGGTTGATGCGTGCCTCAACGGCTCCATGGGTGAAGGTGAACTTGCCCATCGTCGTGACGATGCCGGAGGTGTACGGGAACGACCTCCCGTTGACGGTCTGGGGCTTGGCGATCGCGGTCAGGTTCAGGTTGCCGCCGGCGGTGTTCACCTGCGAGGGGTCGTAGCAGTCCTGTTCTTGGGAGTTGACCGGCGGCGTGACGCCGCTACCGAACCAGCCGGTGGACCACTTGGACGTGTCGAGCGCCGGTCCAGAGAAGTCGTCCGACCAGGCCAGGCGCCAGGTGCCGGGGATCCCGGCAGGACCGGCCGCGGTGCCGGTCTGGACGGAGGTCAGCGACACGGGCCCCGGAGTCGTGGCGTGTCGGGGGCGCCTGTTCGCGGACCCGCAGGTGATGGCGTGGAACCGAGCCGGCGACCACCGCTCGATCAGGCGGTATGCCACCGCGGGGTGCGCCGCAAGCCGGCGGAACACGCGTGCGCGGATCGCCGGCCGATACCGTCGCTGCAGGTCGCGCTGGAGCGTGACCATCAGCTCACGGCGGAGCTGGCGGGAACTGAGTCCCGAAACGCACGCGCCGTTGTGCACGACCGCGCCGCGAGGGACCGCCGCCGCACCCACACCGGCGGCGAGGGCCGAGCTTGCAATGACGGTGATCGCGGCGGTTACGGCAACGCGTCGGGGCGTCTTGAGCATCGTGGGCGGGCCTCTGTCGGATCGACTCACCCATGTCATCGGTGTCGTTTCAGCGCGACTTAACGCTGGGGCACCACATCGCCCGGGTGCACGCCGCCGCGGTCCACAGTGTCTGGCGTTGCATCTGTGGTTCCGGGATCGACGCGACGGGCGCGCGGGCTCAGGATCGATCGTGTCGGTGCCGATCAAGACATGTGGCACGCCTCAAAGGACCGCGAGGTCATCTGGCCGGCTCGGGGGCCTTGCAGTGACCGAATGACAGTCCTCACACGGTATGAAGCGCTCGCGTTGCGCGACCCCCTCCGACGTGACGATGTGCCTGCGAGTCCGGGCAGATCGTCCGGCCGGCCCGCGACATGCGCACGGGTGAGATGGCCCGCTTCGGGGAAGTCGGCGATGGGGTCAGCAAACCCAGTGCTCGTCGAACAGTTCGATCACGTCGTCGGCAACCGGCACGACGCCATCGCGCTCGAGGCGGGCAGCGCGCGGCTGCGCATCCGCGAGCTGCAGTCGGGGTCAGACGGGATTGCGCCGGCGCGAAACGAGCCGGCGGCGCT
>JADGPG010000128.1 GCA_017882545.1 Thermoleophilia bacterium | reverse complement strand
TTCATCTCCTGGAACGCGGTCGGCGGGCTGGTGTGGGGTATCGGCGTCGTGATGATCGGCTGGCTGGCGGGCAACTCGTTCGCCCGGGTCGAGGCTGCTGTGGGCACCGTCGCGGCGATCGTCGTGGCGGTCATCGTGATCGGTGCACTCATCGTCTGGGCGGTGCGTAGTCATCGGCGCGAGGCCGAGGAGGAGCGGGTCGACGAGGCGCGCGAGAGCATCGACGAGATCGAGGCGTCGATCCTGTCGGACACCGAAGGCACTGAGTAGGACGCCCCGCGGCGGACGGCGCCGCCGCGGGGCCGCAGGGTCTAGACGCGCGTGATGGCAACGACCGGAATCGTGCGGGCGGTGTTGCGGGCGTATTCCCCGAACTGCGCCGAACGCTCCGCCTGGGCCGCGTAGATGCGGTCGCGTTCGGCGCCGGTGAGCGGGGTCGCGCGCGCGGCAGTCCGCTCCGTGCCGACCTCGATCGTCACGTCCGGGTGCGCGACCAGATTGTGGTACCAGGCAGGGTGGCGCGGTGCGCCGCCCGCCGATGCGAACACGTACAGCGTGTCGCCCTCGCCGAAATACACGAGCGGGTTGACCCGCTCGGTGCCCGTCTTGGCGCCAACGGTCGTCAGCAGCAGCAGGGTCGCGCCGGCGAAGTAGCCGCCGACGACGCCGTCGTGCTCGCGGAATTCCTTGACAATGGCGGCATTGAAGTCGTCCATCTCGCTCATCTCGTGTCCTCGTCCGGGGTGGTGGCGACGCCACGGCGGGCGCCGCGTCGGTGACTGTCGGGCACAGTGTGCCGGTCGGTTCGGCGGGACGACCCCCGACGGGCCCGATTCGGGCCGCCTCGGCTCAAGTCGGACCCCGGGAAATCCGACAACACAGGTAGCGCTGCGAGGCGTATTCGGCCAGGTCCGCTCACCTACCCAAGGCGGTTCGCACGTGCTCGATGACCCCGGTCACGAGTCGGCAGAGTCCAAGCACCCCAACATTCACATCGCCGCGCTGTTCGACGGCGCGCTCCAGTTCGCGAGCGAGATGGTGAATGCCTGGGACAAGGGCGAGCGCGACTACGTGGAGATGCGGGCCTCGTGGGTCCAGGTTGTCCTTGCCGACCTGGCCGACCGCGTCGGGTGGGGGACCGGCACGATCGGGATGGAGATTGCCGCCATCATGGCGTACCTGTCGCATCGCCTCGAAGACGACTCGCACAGCCGCGCGGGCCTCGTGCTGTTCATGCGTGACCTGACGACGGTCTATGGCATTTGGGCGATGATCTGCGGCCGCGGCGCCACCCCGCGCACGGCGGCCTAGCCACTCCGCCCCCACCTGCGTGCCACTCCGGCCCCGCGGTTGCCCGCAGCGCCGATCGGTGTCACAATCGCGCCCTTGCAACGATTGTCACAAAGGGGATGCGATGCAGGTCGGCAACGTGATGAATCCGGTGACGGCGGTGGTGGGCCCCGAGCACACGTTGCGCCAGGCCGCCGAGCGCATGGTCCAGCACAACACCGGGGCGGCGATCGTCATGGACCCCGCGCTGCCGGGACCCCACGTCGTCACCGAGCGCGATCTGCTGCGGGCCGTTGCCGACGGGCTGAGCGTCGATGTCGAGCACGTCGGGTCGCACATGACCAATGCGGTGATTACCGCGGCACCGACGTGGGCGATTTCGCGGGCCGCGGAGTTGATGGTCGCGCACGCCGTCCGCCACGTGCTGGTGTTTGACGGGGACGCCCTGGTCGGCGTGCTGTCCATGCGCGACGTCGTGCGGACGGGCGTCGTCGTCCCGGCATCGGAGGCGGCGGACCCGGCGTAGGGTCGTCGTCCGGCGGCGGTGGCGGCGGAGGCGGGTCATCCTGGCGCCGGTCGTCGGGCGGTGCATTGCGCAGCTGCCACCAGACGTGGGCGATGAAGCCGGTGGCGACCAGCACCGCATAGACCATGCCGATGATCGGCAATCCGGGCATGCCCGGACTCTAGGACGTCGGCGGCCATCCGTCGACCGCCACCCATCGTCGGGGCGCGCCGCTCAAGCGCCCCGCACCGCGCGCCGATGACACGGGGGTGACGACACACTCCGCTGCTGCGGACACGCCGGCTGCCACGACGGCAAGCGCGCGCCGCCATCTTCGCGAGATCGAGCTCGAGCATGTCCTGCGCGCCACCTCCGCGCAGCAGCTTCGGGTCATCGCCGCGCGCCGGCGCTCCGAAGTTGCGGGTCGCCGCATCGCCGTCCTCGAGCAGGCGATCGCCGAGCGCCTTGAGCGTGTTCTGGCCCTGCGCCAAGCGGCCGCCGATGAGATCCGCCGAGCGCGCGCGATGCCGACCGCGGACGAGCTGGCGGCACGCCGCGCCGTCCGCACTCCACCGGCGCCCCGTCGGCACACGGCCTAGTTCGCCACGCCCTCAGGCGCCGATATGCGGCTCGGGCGACAGCTCGACCCGGACGATCGTGCGCTCGCCGCCATTGCGCACATCCACGACGTCCACCAGATTGCGGACCAGCCACAGCCCGCGGCCTCGGACCGCGTCGCTCGCCGGCGGCCGGTCACGCCGCGCCACCACGTCGCCGATACCCGTGGTGTGGTTGGAGACCTCAATCACCAGGCGTCCGTCCCACCAGGCCTCGACGTGAAAGGGCGGGTCGCCGTGTTCTTGTGCGTTGGCGACGAGCTCGGTCAGGGCGACCGCCACGTCCGCGGCGCGATCGGCGAAGCCGGCTTGGATCGCGATGTCGTGGATCTCGCTGCGCATCCCCGGGGTCGCGCCCCGCGAGGTGATCTCCGCGCGATACCGCAGCCGGTGCGGGCTGCGGGGGGTGATGTGTGAATCGGGAGCCATCGGCGGCGGTCCTCGCTCGTCGTCGAGATCGCATTGAAGCACGCCCGGGGGGGCATGCGTGGGAACGTGAGGCGGCCTAGGCGATTACCAGTGAGGCCGGTGCATCCTGGGGCGGCGTGACGGCCTGCATCGCGTCCCAGCAGGCGACGCCGATGGTCCTGGCCAGGGCTTGGACGACGTACAGGCGGGTGCTCTGGAGCACGTGGGCGTCGTAGGCGCCGGCGGCGATGTTGACGGTCGCCGTGATGGCGAGATCTCCGACGATCGGAAGTGACTTGCCGACGCCGTGTCCGGGGCGCAGGCCACGGGTGCGCAGGCTGATCAGGCCGACGGAATTGTGCGGTCCCAGGGCCGCGTCGATGGCGACGACCAGCGGCCGCGTGGGATGGAGGGTCACTGGGTCAAGACGTTCGCGCAGGTTGAGCGCATGCAGCGGGTCCTCGAGGGTGCCCAGGACCTGCCGGCGGTCGTACCCTGAACGCACCAGCCATTGGCCAACGAGCGGGCCGAGCGCATCACCGGTCGAGCGGTCCGTTCCGATGCAGGCGAATACCACCGAGCGGTCGCGTGCGCCGGCGGCCAGAAGTGCGTGCCGGAGCGAGTGCGCGAGGGTACGCGCTGCGGCCGGATTGTCGCCGTGCACATCGATGTCGTGGGCCATGAGACGGGGACCTTTCGCAGCCCTGAGTGGTTCTGCTCAGGCTATGGCCCGGATGTCCCGTGGGCGGCCACCCATCCGGATAGCGGGGGCCTAGCCGAATCGCGAGGCTTCGCCGGCGTCAGGTCCCGCCGTCGATCTCGCGCCGCAGTTCCACTCGGCGCTCCGGCGGCACGTCCATCCAGTCGACGCCGGTGATCGCGCCTTCGAGAGCCCACAGCACGACCAGTTCGGTGCTCCAGGGGCGCCAGGCGCGCATCATCCGATACGTGGGCGCCGCCCCGATTGCACGCAACTGTTCGGCCGAGTCGATGCCGACCTCATGAAGCCACTGGGTAATCGCCGGGTCGATGTTGGGGAGCCCGAAGACGTCCTCGTCGTCGGTCATTGGTTCCCCAGCGCGGCGATCGCGGTCCGGAGCCGAGCGGCGGATGCCGGCGGCATCAGGCCGGTGACGCGCAGGCCGAACTCGGTCTCGGTCTCGTGGATGTCGCGCCCGTCGCGGTAGATCTCCGACAGCAGTCCGCCGGCGCTCCACGGGATGACGACGTCGAGCGCCGTCAGGCGTTCGCGGGCGAGGTCGATGAGGAGCTCACGTAGCTCGGCGACGCCGACGCCGGTCACCGCGGAGGTCACCAGGGCGTCGGGATGGCGGGCACGCAGCGCCCCGATCTCGTCGTCATCGAGGCGATCGGACTTGTTGAACACGAGCAGACGCGGGATCGTGGCCGCACCGATCTCCTCGAGCACGTCCTCGACCGCCAGGGCGTGGGCGATGCGCCGCTGTTCCGGCTCCGATGCGTCGGCGACGTGGAGGATCAGGTCCGCGTCCTCGACCTCGTTGAGAGTCGACCGGAAGGCCTCGACGAGTTGATGAGGAAGGTCCCGGATGAAGCCGACCGTATCCGAGAGCAGGATCCGGCAGCCGCGCTCCTCGATGGCGCGCGTCGTCGAGTCCAGGGTCTCGAACAGCGCATCATTGACGGAGACTTCGGCGCCCGAGAGGGTGTTCATCAGGCTGGACTTGCCCGCATTCGTATATCCGGCGAGCGCGACACGCGGGGCCCCGGATCCGAGGCGCCGATCGCGCATGATGGCCCGCGAGCGATCGAGATCGCGAAGGCGCCGGCGCAGGACGCCCATGCGGTTGCGCAGCAGGCGCCGGTCCGATTCCAGCTGGCTCTCGCCGGGTCCGCGGGTACCGACACCGCCCCCCAGCCGTTCGAGGTGCTGCCAGAGACCCTCCTGGCGCTGGTATGAGTATTCGAGCTGTGCGAGCTCGACCTGCAGCTTGCCCTCGGCGGTCTTGGCGTGGAGCGCGAAGATGTCGAGGATGACCGCCGTGCGGTCCACGACCCGGATCTGGAGGCGGTCCTCCAGCGCGCGCTGCTGCCCTGGACTCAGCTCGCCGTTGACGGCGACCAGGTCGGGCGTGAACGTCGGGAACATCTCCAGCACCTCATCGAGCTTGCCGCGGCCCAGGTACGTCTTGTGGTCGGGGCGTTCGCGCTGCTGGACCACCTGGGCCACCGTCCGAGCCCCCGCGGTGCGGAGCAGCTCGACCAGTTCGATCAACGAGTCTTCGGCGTCCTCGTCGTGGCGGTGCACCGACGCGATGATGATGGCCTTCTCGGGGCCCTTGTCGACCAGGGCGTCGACGTTGCCGTCGAGCGCGGCGCGGCCCCGGTAGGTGCGCTGCAGCTGCCGGTCCTTGCCGTGATCGAGGTAGCGGTCCTTGCCCACGGACTAGATAATGCACCTCGCGCGGCCCGCCGGTGCGGCCGTCGTCGCCGCCGCCGCTCCGGTACGGTCCCGCGAGCCCGGGGCGCGCCGCGCTCTACGGGGTCGGCCGGAGTAATCTTTGTTCACCGCACCATGCGCATGGAATCCGGAGGGACACAGGATGGGAATCGAAGATGGCGTCGACAAGGTCATCAGCAGCGAGAGTGCGACGCACAGGCACATGGTGGACTACACGATGACCCAACTCGCCGGCGGGCGCCACCTGTCGGACATCATGGGCGATGAGAATCTGACCACGGCCGCATCCCGCGCCGACCGCCGCAAACTGCTCGAGGACCCCCGGGTCGTCGGGGCCGTGCATGAGGACATCATCGCCGACATGCGCGCCCGGCTCGACGCGGCTCTGGACCGTTAGCGGAGTACACTTGTCCCGGCGGCGGGGGCCAAACGCGCCCCGGGACACCCGTTCTCCAGTGCCGGAGGCTCCAGTGCCCGTGCCTCGGAGACATCGCGCGAAAGGCCCTTGGCGCACCGGCCCATGCACGAGTTCTTCTCGCAGAACCAGACGATCGTCGTCTTCGCCCACGGGCTGGTCTTGTTCGCCCTGGGATTTGCGGTGTGGCTGCAACGCCGCCGCGCCAGTCGTCTGGTCCTGACCAACGCGCTGATCTGGCTCGCGGCCTTTGCGGTGATGGAGGCCTTTGCGATCTGGGGCAACGTCTTCATCCCGATTCAGCAGCGATACCTGCAGTCGGGCTACATCGACGGGCTCCACGTCCTACGCGCACTGCTCGAGACGGCCGGATTCCTGTTCATGGTCCAGTTCGGGCTGCGGTTGATGGAGTTTCCGCGCCGCACCCGTGTCCTGCTCACGACGGCCTCGGTCGTCGCCTGGGGAGTTATCCTCGTCGGCGCGGCGGTCGCGGCCAACGAGCAGCACTGGTCTGCCGAGCAGTGGTCGGCGTCGGTCGACAACGTTGCGCGGATCACCCTGCTGCTGCTGGGCGCGATGCTGGCGGCGGTGGGTCTCTGGCGCCAGCGCGGTGCGCTGTCGGCGGAGGGGATGACCAGCATCCGTCCGTCGGCGGCGGCCGCGGCGGCTGTGCTGGCGATCTACGCGGTCATCGGCGGGACGATTCTGGAGTCGGCGCCGTGGGAGCCGGGGCTCATGTCCAAGGACCGGTGGTTCGCCGTATCGGGGATTCCGCTGGACCTCGTGCTCGCGATCGCCGGCCTCGCGCTCTGTGTGCTCGCCGCGAACCTGCTCGAGATCTTCGAGGTCGAGGCCAAACAGCGCGAGGAGGCCCTGGAGCGCTCGCGGGCAATCGCCGAAGAGCGGGCGCGGTTCCGCCGCGACCTGCATGACGGGACGATCCAGTCGATTTACGCGGCGGCGCTGCGGCTCGAGGCAATCGCCCTGCGCGCCGACGAGGGTCCGGCCCGCGCCGAACTCCGGGGCGTCGTCGCCGACCTGAACACCGTGACCGACGACATCCGCTCCTACATCACCGACCTCTCCCAGATCCCGGACACTCCGTCCGGCATCGCAAACCGCCTGCGGGAGATCGCCGGCGAGTTCGACGCCGAGAGTGACATCCACGTCCACGTTCATGTCCGCGGCATGTCATCCTCCGGTCCGGTCCCAGATGGGGCCGGAAAGCATCTCGAGCAGATTCTGCGCGAGGCCCTGGCCAACGTCGCCCGGCACGCCGGGGCCTGTGATGCCGATGTCCGGCTCGCGTTTGCCCCAGATGAGCTTGAATTGGTGATCAGCGATAACGGCTGCGGGATCGTCGCCGCCGCACGCGGCCACTCCGGTCTCGGATTGCGCAACATGCAAGAGCGAGCCCGTCGCCTCGGCGGACGCCTGAGCCTTGACCAGATGGTGCCCGGCACGCTCATCGTCGTCTCGATTCCTCTCGACGTCGACATTCCCGACCCGGTTCCGAATCCACAACCGTACCCAGCAGAGGTGATGCCCTAGTGGCAACCAGCCAGTCCGACGCCATTCGCATCCTGATCGTCGACGACCACGCCGTCGTCCGGATCGGGCTCAAGACGGTGCTCGCCAATGCGACCGGGTTCCGGGTCGTCGGCGAGGCGGGGACTGTCGCCGAGGCGATTACCCTCGCGGTCCAGTCGCGCCCGGACGTGGTCTTGATGGACGTCCGCCTGCCGGACGGGACCGGGGTGGAGGCCTGCCGCCGCATCAAGGCAGACAACCCCGACATGCGCGTGGTGATGCTGACCTCGTACCAGGACGAGGAGGCGATTGTCGGGTCGGTGATGGCCGGCGCCAGCGGGTACCTGCTCAAGCAGGCCGACGCCGAGCGCCTGATCCAGGCCATTCGCGACGCCGCCGCCGGCGAATCCTCGCTCGACCCCCGAGCCGCAGGGACGCTGCTGACCCAGTTTCGTGAGCTCTCCGCCAAGCAAGCCGAGGCCGAGCTCGCCGGTCTGACCGATCGCGAGCGGCGCATGCTGGCGCTGATCGCCGAGGGGTATACCAACCGGGCCATCGGCGAGGTGCTGCACCTGTCGGAGAAGACCGTCCGCAACCACGTCAGCCAGTTGCTGCGCAAGCTGGGTTTCCAGCGCCGGTCGCAGGCCGCCGCCTGGGCCGGTCAGCGGCGCCTCGAACTGCCGCCGGCGTGACGACGACGAGACCGCCGGGCACACTTCCGGACCCGGAGGTCTCGCGTTCCGGCCGGGAGGACTCGTAGAGTCAGAGTCGAACACCTGGCACCAGGATCCTGCCATCCGGCCGAGGCACAATCGATGTCACGTACCGCTCGCGTACTGGCGCTCGCCAACCAAAAGGGTGGCGTCGCCAAGACCACTACCACCATCAATCTGGGCGTCGCCCTGAAGGACCAGGGGTACCGCGTGCTCGCGATCGACCTGGATCCCCAGAGCAACCTGTCAATGAGTCAGGGGATCGACGTCGAGGACCTCGCGCTGACGATGTACGACGTTCTCGTGCGCGAGATCCCGATGGCCAACCTGGTCCAGACCCGCGAGATCGATATCGCGCCGGCCGGGATCGAACTGGCCGGCGCCGAGTTGGCCCTCACGGCCACCATCGGCCGCGAGCGCGCCTTGCAGCGCTCCCTGCGCCCGCTGATGGAAAAGTACGACGTGATCCTGATCGACACGCCGCCGTCGCTCGGCCTGTTGACCATCAACGCGATGGTCGCCTCGCACGGGGTGATCGTCCCGGTTCAGTGCGAGTACCTCTCCCTGCGTGGGCTTGCCCAGCTGCAGGCGACGCTCGAGCAGGTCCGCGAACATCTGAACCCCGAAATCGCGATCGTCGGGATCCTCCCGACGATGTATGACGGGCGGACGCTCCACAGTCGGGAAGCGATCGACGTGCTCACCCAGAGCTTTGGGGACATCGTGTACCCGATCCGCATCGGCAAGACGATCCGCTTTGCCGAGGCTCCCGTGAGCGGTCACAGCGTGATGACGTACGATCCGAACGGCCAGGCCGCGCGCTGGTACCGCCAGCTGGCCAACCTGGTCATCGAGCGCGAGCTGAGTCCCGTCGCCGAGGAGGTAGGTGCATGACCCCGCGTTCCGGTCGCGCCAGCATGCGCGAAGGTCCGCTCTCCAACCTGTTCAAGAACACCGAGTCATCGCGCGCCGCCGCCGGTACGGAGCAGCTGTTTACGCCGACCGACGATATCCCGGCCGCGAACCTCAACAGCTACGTCGCGGTTATCCGTGTCGTCGGTGTCGGTGGAGCGGGGTGTAACGCAGTAAACCGGATGGTCGAGGCCGGGATCCGCGGCGTGGAGTTCATCGCCGTCAACACCGATCGCCAGGCGCTCGACGCCTGTGACGCCGATGTGCGCATCCCTGTCGGGCTCGACCTGACCCACGGGCGCGGCACCGGCGGCAACCCGGAGATGGGCGAGCAGTCCGTGCGCGAGTCGGAGGAGGCGCTCCGCCGCGCGCTCCGCGGCAGCGACCTGGTCTTCATCGCCGCCGGGGAAGGTGGCGGCATGGGCAGCGGCGGGGCCCCCATGATCGCGCGGATCGCGCGTGAGCTCGGAGCGCTGACCGTCGCGGTCGTGACCAAGCCGTTCGCCTTCGAGGGCAAGCGCCGGTCGGAAGTCGCCGCGGACGGCATCGCCGATCTGCACGAGACCGCCGACACGGTCATCGTGATCCCGAACGACCGCTTGATGAGCGTGCTCGAGCGGGGCACGAGCATGGTCGACGCGTTCCAGGTCACCGACGACCTGCTGCGCCAGGGCGTCCAGGGCATCTGCGACATGATCACCCTCCCGGGGCTGATCAACTTGGACTTCGCCGACGTTCGGACCGTCATCCGCGACGCCGGCGAGGCGCTGCTGGGAATCGGGTATGCCGGTGGCGGCAACCGCGCCGCCGAGGCGGCGCAGGCCGCAATCTCGTCGGCCCTGCTGGAGACCCCGATCGACGGTGCCCAGGGCGTATTGCTGGGTATTACCGGTGGCCCGGATCTCTCACTGATGGAAATCTCCGAAGCTGCCGAGATCGTCGCCGCTGCTGCCGATCCAGACGCCAACATCATCTTCGGCGCGGCGATCGACCCCGAGCTGACCGGCCAGGTGTGGGTGACGGTCGTCGCCGCGAACTTCAGCGGCGTGCGTGCGGCACCGCCCGCGAATCCCGAGGCCGAGGCGCTGGCGGCGCAGTCGGTGCCGCGGGCCATCGGGCGCTCGGTTGCGTCGGTCAGCCTCGCGGCTCCGGATCCCGACGTCGCCCGTCCGGACCGCGGAACCGCATCGGGTGCGGGTGACGCCGGCAACTGAGGACGGCGCGACGCGCGGGATAGTCGCGGCAGGGCATCGGGCGTCGGCGCAAGCCGGGGCCCGAATTCTTGCCGAGGGCGGCAACGCGGTCGACGCCGCGATTGCCGCGTCGTTCGCCGCTGCGGTGTGCGAGGGTCCACTGACCGGCCCCGGCGCGGGCGGTTTCCTGATGGTGGCCGGCCCGCGGACGGCGCCGACGTTCCTGGACTTCTTCGTGTCGGTGCCCGGCCTGGGCCCCGACGGGGGTCGCCTCGATCCCTCGGACCTGAGCGCATTCACGGTGCCTTTCGGTGACGCGGACCAGGTCTTTCACATCGGGGCGGCCTCCGTGGCGGTGCCGGGGATGCTCCAGGGGCTGTTCGCCGCGTGGGAACGATTCGCCCGCCTCCCGCTGGTCGAGCTTGTCGCACCGGGCATCGAACTGGCGCGCGCGGGCGTCCGGGTCGGTCAGCAGGCCGCCTATCTGTGGCGGATTCTGGGCGAGATGTTGACCTTCACACCGGAGTCTGCGGCGATCTACGCGCCTGGCGGGTCGGTCTTGTGCGAAGGCGAGACGTTCCGGAATCCCGCACTGGCCGAAACGCTCGAGGAGCTCGCGCGCAGCGGACCGCAATCGATCGGACCCGGTGGATGGCTGTCGGAGCGGATCGTGGAGGGGCTCGCCTCGGCCGGCGGCCTCGTGACGGCTGCCGACATGGCCGACTATCGCGTTGTCGAGCGACCCCCGCTGGCGGTTGCGTTCCGGGGACGCACAGTCGTCACAAATCCACCGCCGTCTTCCGGCGGGGTGCTGATCGCGGCCGCGCTGTCGCATGTGGCCAGCCGACCGGTCGCGGCGGGTCCGGTGTGCCGGTATCGCGACCTGGTCGCCGCGGGCGAGTTCGCCAATGCCATGCGGACCGCGACGTTCGCCCGGCGGCTACACGAGCTCGACGGGGCGGACGTGACCGATTGGACCGCGGTCGCCGCGGGCGAGCCGGCGCACCCGGTGACGCGTGGACCCAACGGAACCACACATGTCAGCGTGATTGACCGCGACGGCATGATCGTGTCGCTGTCGAGCAGCAACGGCACCGCGTCCGGGGTCATGGTTCCCGGGACGGGCTTCCTGCTGAACAACATGATGGGTGAGGCGGACCTGAACCCGGCCGGATTTGGCAGCATGGATCCCGGAATGCGGATGACCTCGATGATGGCGCCCACGATCGTCATGGACGGCCCGGTGCCGCGCGTCGGGCTCGGCTCGGCCGGGTCCAACCGGCTGAGGTCGGCGATCCTGCAGACGCTGGTCGGCATCCTCGACGACGGCCTGTCGGTCGCCGAGGCGGTGTCCCGTGCGCGGGTCCATCCCGAGGCCGGCGGAATTGATGTCGAGGGGGGCGTGCCCGAGTCGGTCGCCGACGCCCTGGCCGGCGAGGGGCGGCCCCTGCGCCGATGGGGCGACCGGAACCTGTTCTTCGGCGGGGTCAGCGCGGTCGGACGGTTCGGCGACCGGCTCGAGGGTGCCGGCGACCCACGCCGTGGCGGCGCGGCGTTCGGCGTCACCGGCACAAGTGAGGTGATCGAGTTATCGACCCGGTGACCGTAGAGCACGACGGGACCACCTATCGGTTGGTCGCCGACGGCGTCCGTTCATCGCTCTCCGACGGACCCCCGATGCTGTGGGGCTTCGAGGTGCGCGTTATCGACGGCGACCGGACTGTCGGTGTCAAGACCTGCTTCGTGAGCCGTGTCAGCGTGCAGGCGCGGGATCCCGAGGCGCTCGATGCCCCGGGAGAAATTCTGTATCGGGTGCTGCACGAGCTCGCCTATGAAAAGGTCGCGGCCGCCGTTCGCGAGGGCGACCTCGGGGACGAGCTCGTCTTCGCCTGATCCCGCCGGCTACGGGCCGAGGTCGCCCAGCGGTCCTGCTCCCGGACGGTCCGACGGGCCGATCTCGTCGATCACGACGTGTCCGTCCCCGTGTGGAAAGTGGATCACCAGGCGCCCGTCGACGCTGCTGCGCCGGAACGTGAAGTTCCACTCCTCGTCGGTCCAGTTGGCCCACGTCACGGCAAGCGGCCCGTCGTCGGGATACGCCTCGGCGATGATCTCGACGGCGGACGCGAGGGCGGCCGCACCGGCCGGGCCGAGCATGTCGCGGAGTCGGCGCGGATTCATGTCAGCGGCAGAGGGCGGATCATGGCCGGTACCCCGTCCGGCCCGACGGTGACGGCTGTTCCGTCGGGCACATCGCGGCGGAGGATACCGAGGGCGATGACCCCGAGCTCGGGATCGGCGGCGACCGAGGTCACCGTCCCGATCACGCGGTCCCCGTCCCGCACATCACCGCCGACCGGGAGTGGGCCCGGGGCGACCACGCCCCGCAGGATCTTGTTGACCTGACCGCGGTGCTGGGCGCGCGCCACCGTCTCCTGGCCGAGGTAGCAGCCCTTGGCGAAGTCGACGACGCGGTCGGTCAGCAGCGCCTCCTGCACAAGCGTCTTCGGGCCGGTATCGACCCCGATGCGGGCCACGCCCGCCCGGATCCGCAGGCGCTCGGCCTCGTCGGCTCCGGACGGTGGGACCGCGAGCCGTGCGGCCGCCGCGCCCGGGTCGTCGACCACGACCGTGGCGGTGCCGGGTATCCAGCCCGGGGCACGGACGCCGTCAAGGCGCGCCGCACCGTCGGTGTCGGTGGTCACGGTCGCGGCCTGTTCCGGACCGAGGAGCTCGAGGTCCTCCGAGAAGTGGAAGCGCTCGAGATCGGCGTACAGATCGGCCGCGGCGGCCGCGTCGGTGATCACGATGAAGCTCGCCGGGCCGTCTCGGACGATCTGCAGCGGGGCGGTGATGTGCCCCCGGGCGTCGAGGAGCAACGCCAAGTGCCCCTCCCCGACATCGAGGCCGGACACGTCGCAGGTCACGAGCCCGTGAAGGAAGCTTGCCGCATCGGATCCTTCGACCCAGATCAGCCCGCAGCTGCCGACCACGCACAGCGGTCGAGGGCGGGTGTCCGCGATGGTGGGGCCGCCGCCGCTCAATCGTGCGGGACCTTGCCGTTGGTGGGCGCACGCTCGGCGGCGAGCAGGGCCCGCTCGGCTGCTGCCAGCTCGAGGTCGAGGGCGTCGGTCAGCAGTGTCAGGCGGACAAGTTCGTCGCGGGCCTCCAACATCGCCTGCTTGATGTGCGGTGCGAGCTCAAGGTGTGCCGCAAGCACGTACGACCACGCGACGCCGTCGATGGAGTCCGGGACGGTCGCCTGCCCGGTGGTCAGGTCGGCGAGGGCGCGGTAGCGCTCCGTCGCCGCCGCCACGCGGACGGCGTCCACCTCGTGCAGCTCATCGGCGAGCGGCCGGCATTCGGCGCGTGTGTAGAGCCGACCCTCGGTCTGGCGCACGAGCGCGACCGGGGCGACCCCGGCGACGATGACGCTCAGGCGTCCGTCATCGTGCCGCTCCAGCAGCTCATCGAAGCGGGCGGTGCAGCCGACCGGCGCGACGGTGCCCTCGTCGCTGTAGACGATCACGAACGGGCTGTCGTCGAGCACACAGTCGGCGAACAGTTCGCGATAGCGCGGCTCGAAGATGTGCAGGGGGATCCGCTCGCCCGGAACCAAGACCAGATTGAGCGCAAACAGCCCGTAGATCGGTGTCTCCGGCATCGGCTGAGCATAGCCCCCCGGGTCGTCGTCGCGCCGCTGGTAGCATCGCTCGCCGTGACCGCAGAACCCCGTCTCCCAGAGGGCGCCGCGCGCCCCGCGCTGGCCGGCGTGAGCCCCTACGAGCCGGGACGCCCGATCGATGACGTTCGGCGCGAGCTCGGCCTCGAGCGGATCATCAAGCTCGCCTCCAACGAGGGCCCGTACCCGCCCTTCCCTGCGGCGATCGATGCCATCACCCGCGCGGCCGGCGAGCAGCGCCTCTACCCGGACCCCGGGGCGTGGGCGCTGCGGGACGCGTTGTCGGCGAACCTCGGCGTGGCCGCAGACCGCATCGTCGTCGGGAACGGCGTCGACAGCCTGATCAAACTGCTGTGTCTGTCGCTGCTGGACCCCGGCGACGAGCTGGTGATGGGGTGGCCGTCGTTCGTATCCTGGCGCCAGGGCGCCGGCATCCAAGGCGCCACGGTGCGCGCGGCCGCGCTCGGCGCCGATGGCGCGTACGACCTCGATGCCCTGCTGGAGCAGATCACCCCACGCACCAAGCTCGTGGTCGTGGTGAGCCCGAACAACCCGACCGGGGGTGCCGTCGGGACCGCCGCCCTCGAGCGGTTCCTCGAACGGGTGCCCGCCCACGTGGTGCCCGTGCTCGACGAAGCGTACTTCGAATACCTTCCGGCCGGCCGCCACGACGGCGTCGCCCTGATCAGGTCCGGGGCGCGGCTGGTGGTGACGCGGACGTTCTCAAAGGCCTACGCGCTGGCGGGCCTGCGCGTCGGCTACCTGGTCGGACCGCCGGATTTGGCAACGCTGCTCGGCCGTGTCCGCAACGCGTTCGACGTCAACGCGATCGCCCAGGCCGCCGCGGTGGCCAGCCTCGCCGACGCACCGGAACATTTGGGCCAGCGCGTCGCCGAGGTCACGGTCGAGCGCGGGCTCGTCGATGCGGGGTTGCGTGCGCTGGGGTTTGATCCGCGGCCGTCCTGCGGCAACTTCTTGCTGATCGGGACCGGCGCGCCGGAGCGCGCGGCACGACTGAACGCCGCGCTGACCGGACACGGGATCATCGTGCGGCCCGCGGGCGCGTTCGGGGCCCCGGACGCCTTGCGGATCACGATCGGGCGTCCGGATGAGAACGCCCAGTTTCTGATGGCGATGGCCGCCTCGATCCGAGACACCGCGACCGACTGACCCGCCCCCGCACGCGCCGGACGGCGCATGCGGTTCGCGCGGTCCTCAGCGGCTGCGGGTCTCGGCGAGCCCGTCGGCGAGGGCCAACATCAGGCCGACGCCGAAGCCGGTCCCGGCGCCGCCGATCATCCCGGTGCCGGCGATGTCGACATGGCACCAGGGCAGCCCCTCGGTAAACTCGCGCAGGAACTGGGCCGCGTAGACCGCACCGGCCTGGCGCTTGGCGGCAGCATTGGACAGATCGGCGACCGTGCTCGCGATCAGCGGTGCATAGCCGGGGTGCAGCGGCATCGGCCAGCAGAGCTCGCCCGCTGCCTCGCCGGCCCGGCGGACGGCCGCTGTCCAGGCATCGTCGCTGCCGAACAGGCCCGCGTATACCTCGCCCAGGGCGACGACGATGGCGCCGGTCAGCGTGGCGAAGTCGATCAGGCGCGTCGCGCCTGCAACGGTCCCGGCATAGGTGAGGGCATCGGCCAGGATCAGGCGCCCCTCGGCGTCGGTGTTGATGACCTCGATCGTCTTGCCGTTCATGGCCCGCACGATGTCGCCCGGCCGCGTTGCCGTGCCGCTGGGCATGTTCTCGGTCGCCGGGACGACGGCCACGACATCGATCGGGAGCGCCAGCTGGGCGATGAGCCCGATCGCCTCGACGACGGCCGCGCCCCCCGCCATGTCGAGTTTCATTTCTTCCATGCCGGACGACGGCTTGATCGAGATGCCGCCAGTGTCGAAGGTGACCGCCTTACCCACGAGGCCAAGCACCTCGCCGGCAGCGCGGCTGCGCTTGGGCGTATAGCGCAGCACGATCAGCTTGGGCGGTTCGGCCGACCCCTGGGCGACCGACAGGATCGCGCCCGCGTTGAGCTTCTGCAGGTCCTTGCGCTCGAGCACCGTGCACTCAAGCCCCGGCGTGCGGTCGGCCAGTACGGCGGCCCGCGCGGCGAGCGCCGTCGGTGTGAGGTCGTTGGCCGGCGTGTTGGCGAGGTCGCGCGCGTCCGCCACGGCATCGGCGACCCAGCCGGCGCGGCGCAGTTGGGTCGGGGTCACCTCCAGGGAGTAGACGCGCAGTTCGTCGAGGCTCGTGCCGGGTGAGGACTTGTAGCGGTCGAAGCGGTACGCGCCGAACCCGAACCCCTCGACCATCGCGCCCACGAGCGGACCGGCGGCGTCGCCCGGGGCGGCGGCGACCTCGCGTGCCTTGATTGCGGTGGCCTTGGCGCCGGCGGCACGTCCGGCTGTGCGCCAGTCGTCGACGGTGCCGGCGCCGGTGCCGACGACGATCAGCCGCGCGGCGCTGATCAGGCCGCCGGTGTGGATGACCGTTGTCTGTCCGGCGTCGCCGGTGATCTCACCGTCGGCGACGCACGCGCCCACGAGGCCGTCAAGCGCCGCATCCGCGACGGCGGACGGCCCGGACAGCACTGCCGGCTGGGGCACGAAGACGACGATCGCGTCGGCGGACACCGACATCGGATCGGTGGACTTCTTGAGGATCGTCTGCATGGAGCTCCAATCGCGCGCGGGCAGGCTGTCGAACAGGGGGGTGGGCGTATACTGCCTGCTCTCCCCGGAGTCTGCGGGGCAGAGCAGACAGGACCGCCCGGGGGTGTCCGTGGTCCGACCGGGTCCGGGTACCACGACGGTGACCGGCCCCGGCCGGCGGCGGCGCGGACGGTCGATCGATTCGCAGACCCAGGAGGCATATCTTGCCGGTCGACTACACCCGCCAGGGTCCCGTCGGAGTCCTCACGCTCAACCGCCCCGATGCCCTCAACGCCCTGTCGCGGGAGATGCTCGCGGGCATCCACACCGCGCTGGACGCGGCAGGGTCCGACCCGGAAGTCCGGGTCGTGATCATCACCGGCGCCGGCGACAAGGCGTTTTGTGCCGGTGCCGACATCGCCACCATGCGCACGGCGTCGGCGTCCGAGGCCCGGGACTTCGCGGGGCTGGGCCACGCCGTGGGCGCGCGACTCGAGGCGTTTCCGCGCCCCGTGATCGCCGCGATCAACGGCTATGCGCTCGGGGGCGGCTGCGAGCTGGCGCTGGCATGCGATATCCGTCTGGCCAGCGAGCGTGCCCGCTTCGGGCAACCCGAAGTCAACATCGGCGTGCTGCCCGGGTGGGGCGGGACCCAGCGCCTGGTGCGCATCGCCGGCCTGGCATTCGCCAAGGAGCTGATCTTCACCGGACGGATGTGCGACGCCGATGAGGCCGCCGCGCACGGTCTGGCAAACCGCGTCGTTCCGCACGCGTCGCTGATGAACGAGGCCACGGCGCTGGCCGAACTCATCGCCACCAAGGGGCCGTGGGCGGTCACGCAGGCCAAACTGATGACCAATCTCGCCCTCGACGGTGGCCAGCAGGGCAACCTCGACCGCGAGCGGGACCTGTTCGCATTGGCCTTCACAACCGCCGATCAGCGGGAGGGAATGGCCGCCTTCTTTGACAAGCGGCCGCCGGCGTTCGAAGGGCGCTAGCGGGGCACCACGGCCGGAACAGCGCGCAGTGCCCGGGCCGCTCGAGGCGGCCCGGGCGGGCCGGCGATCAGCCCTTGCGCTCGGCCACGAGGGCCGTGAGCTTCGGGACCACGTCGTGCAGGTCCCCGACGACGGCCACGTCGCTGAAGTCGAAGATGGCGGCGTTGGCGTCCTTGTTGATGGACACGATCACCTGCGAGCTCTGCATGCCGACCTTGTGCTGAATGGCGCCGGAGATACCGCAGGCGATGTACAGCTTTGGCGCGACGGTCTTGCCGGTCTGGCCGACCTGGGTCTGGTACGGGTACCAGCCCGAGTCCACGACCGCGCGGGTCGAGGCGACGGCACCGCCGAGGGCGCCGGCGAGATCCTCCAGCTCCTTGAACGCCTCCGGTGATCCGACTCCGCGGCCACCGGCCACGAGGATGTCGGCCTCTTCGATCGAGGGCCCGGTCTGCTCGGCGTGTGCCTGCTCGACCATCTTGGCCTTCGTCGAAAAGTCCTGGAGATTGACGGCGATGTTCTCGACCGTGCCTGCTGCGGCACGCTCGGTTGGCTCGAACGAGCCGGACCGCACGAGCCCGAGACGGGGCTCGGCCGTCCAGGCGACGTCGACCAGCACGGTGTCGCCGAGCGCCGACCGCGTGCCGACCAGGGCACCGCCTTCGAGGTCAATGCCGGTGAGGTCCCAGTTGAGGCCCGCGTCGAGTCGGGCCGCCAAGGCGCCGGCGATGTCGCTGGCCAGCACCGAGGCGCCGAACAGGACGTTGGAGAAGCCGTGGCTGGCGACGAGATCGGCGAGGACGTCGACACGGCTTTGGGGCAGCGGAGCCTCGAGGTTCGGGTCGTCGGCGATGAACACTCGGGCCGCGCCGTAGCGGGCGGCCTCGGCGGCGAGGCCGCTGACGCCGGAGCCGATGATGACCGCGGAGGTGTCGGGGTCCAGCGATGCGGCCTTGGAAAGAACGCCAAGCGAGGCCTTCTGGATTCCGGCACCGTGGTGCTCGAGGAAGACGAGTGTGCTCACACCAGTTTCCTTTCAATCAGGTACTCGAGGACCTTCTGGGCGGCGGAACCGTCATCCTCGATCTTGAGGGTGTCGCCGCGCGACGGCGGCGGGTTCAGCGCGCTGACCGCGGTCCGCGAACCGGCCTCGCCGGCGCGGTCGGCGGGAACGCCGAGGTCGCCGAGGGACACAACGTCCTGCGGCTTCTTCTTGGCGCCCATGATCCCCTTGAGCGACGGGTAGCGGGGCTCGTTGAGGGCGTCGGAGACGGCCAGCACCGCCGGCAGCGGCGCCTGGATCGTGTCGTAGCCAAACTCGGTTTGGCGCTTGGCGGTCGCAGTGCCTCCATCGATCGTCAGCTCGGAGATCTGCGAGACGACCGGAAGCTGCAGCCGGTCTGCAACGGCGGCCCAGAGCACGGCACCGTCAGAGTCACCGGCCTGCTGGCCGAAGAGCACCAGGTCGGGCGACTCGCGCTTGATCGCCTCCGCCAGCACGTAGCTGGTGGCGACCAGATCGGACCCGGCGGCGCCATCGTCCGAGATCAGCACGGCACGGTCCGCGCCCATGGCGAGACCCTTGCGCAGCGAGTCCAGCGCGCGCTCAGGGCCAAGCGAGACGAGAACGACTTCCCCGCCGCCAGCGGCCTCGTTGATGCGCAGCGCTTCCTCAATCGCGTTGAGGTCAAAGGTGTTGAGCGACTTATCTCCTGAGCGATCGATCCGCTTGGTAGCGGGGTCGATCCGGCGAAGGGGACCAGAATCCGGTACTTCCTTCACACAGACGGCGATCTTCATCGTCCTCCCATCGCAGGTATTCGACCCGCAATGCTAGAGGACACGTGCGCCGTCGGCGCGGGGAGCCGGTGAGTTTCAGCCCGATCCGAAGGCGTGCGTCCCCGCGCGCGCCGCCGCCGAACGAGGCCGCGGGCCTGTGCGCGCGGGTGCGTGGCCCCGGTCGAGGTGGCATGGCGCGGGGCCGTTCGGGCAGGGCGTCCGGCCTGCCCGCCTGCGCTACACTCTCCGCTTGGCCGACGCACATCCCGTCGGCGCGCCGTCCCAGAGAAAGCCGGTTCATGAAGTCCGACATTCATCCCGACTACGTGGTCACTCAGGTTGCCTGCACCTGCGGCAACCGCTTTGAGACGCGTTCGACCAAGGAGTCGATCAAGGTCGAGATCTGCAACCAGTGCCACCCGTTCTACACCGGAAAGCAGAAGCTCATCGACAGCGGTGGCCGCGTCGAGCGCTTCCAGCGCAAGCTGGCCCGTCGCCAGAGGGCCCGCGACTAACATCGCCGGGCCGGGACCGGTGTTGTCGCCGCCGGGCACCTGTCGGCAGACCGCGCAGAATCTGGGGATGACGTGAGCACCGGGATCAGCGGTCTGGTCGAGCAGGTCGAACGGACGCGCGACGAGTTGCAGGCGTCGCTGTCCGACCCTGCCCTGGCGTCCGATCGTGCGCGGTTTACCGAGGTCAATCGCCGCTGGTCGTCGCTGGCGCCCGTAATTGCGCTGGCCGAGCGCTGGCGGGACGCGTCTGCGCGGGCCGAAGAGGCCGCCGAACTCCTGGCGCTGGAGGACGACGAGGACGTCCGCACGTTCCAACGCGAGGCCGAAGCGGAGATGGAAGCCCTCGAGCCCGAGATCCGGGAGGCGATGGTCGAGCCCGATCCGAACGACGACAAGGATGTGATCGTCGAGATCCGGGCGGCCGCCGGTGGCGAGGAGGCGGCGCTGTTTGCGCGGCAACTGTTGGAGATCTATCTCAAATACGCCGAACGCCGGGGCTTCAAGACCGAGCAGTTGTCGTTGAGTTCAGCCGATGCCGGCGGGGTCAAGGACGTCACCATCGCGATCAAGGGCACAGGTGCGTACTCGGTGTTCAAGCACGAGGCGGGCGTCCACCGCGTCCAGCGGGTTCCCGAGACCGAGAGCCAGGGGCGCATCCACACCTCAACCGCCACGGTGGCCGTGCTGCCCGAGGCCGAGGACGTCGACGTCCAGATGAACCAGAACGACCTCAAGATCGACGTCTATCGCTCCAGCGGCCCCGGCGGACAGAGCGTCAACACGACCGACTCGGCCGTGCGCATTACCCACCTGCCGACCGGGATCGTCGTGTCGATGCAGGACGAAAAGAGCCAACTCCAGAACCGCGAGCGTGGGATGCGTGTCCTGCGCGCCCGACTGTTCGAACGGGCGATGGCCGAACAGGCCGCCCAGATCAGTTCGGCCCGGCGCGAGCAGCTCGGCAGCGGCGATCGCGCCGAGAAGGTGCGTACTTACAACTACCCGCAGAACCGTGTGACCGACCACCGCGTCGGCCTGACGGTGCAGCTGCGCGAGGCTGTGTTGCAGGGTGACCTCTCCGACGTGACCGCCGCGCTCGCGGCCGAGGAACGGCGCCGGCTGCTGGAGGCGCACGCCACAGGAGCACGGTGACGGCCGGCCGGTGAGCGTCGCCCCGCTGACCCTCGGCGAGGTCGTCGGCCGCACCGCGGCGTACTTCGCCACCGCGGGGTCGACGAGCCCTCGCCTCGACGCCGATCTGGTGGTCGCCCACGCCCTCGGGCTGGAACGGCTGGAGGTCTATACGCAGTTCGACCGACCCTTGCGCCCGGACGAGCTGGCGGCCGCGCGCGAGCTCGTGGCGCGCCGCGGGCGGCGCGAGCCGATTGCCTACATCCTCGGGAAGCGCGGGTTCCGGCGCATCGAGCTCGAGGTGGGGCCCGCGGTGCTCGTGCCGCGCCCCGAGACCGAGGTGCTCGTCGAATGGGTACTCGACGCCGCGCCTGAGGGGGCGGCCGTCCTCGACTGGGGCACCGGCAGCGGGGCGATCGCCCTCGCGCTCGCCGACGAGCGCCCGGATCTGGCGATCACCGGCATCGATGCGTCCGGCGAGGCGTTGGCAGTGGCGGCGGCCAACGGGACCCGACTCGGGCTCGAGGTCGAGTGGGTCGCGTCCGACGGTTTTGCCGCGCTTGGCGGACGGCGGTTCGGAGTGATCGCCGCCAACCCGCCGTATCTGTCGGAGGCCGAGTTCGCCGACGCGCCACCCGAGCTCGGGTTCGAACCGCGTCGGGCGCTCGTGGGCGGGCCGCGCGGGGACGAGGTGATCGCCGCGATCGCGGCCGCCGCGCCCGCACACCTCATCCCCGACGGGGTGCTGATCATGGAGATCGGGGGCGGGCAGGCCGCCACTGCCGCCGCGCTGCTGGAGACCGCCGGGTTCGCCGACATCGCTGTGCGCGCGGACCTGGCGGGTATCGATCGGACCGTGTTCGCGCGCCGGTGCTGAGCTGCGGAGTCACGGCCTCCGGCGGATCCGGCGTGTAGCCTCGTGTGGGTATTCGCCACGACCGAATGAGGGGCAGCCAGGTGAGCTTCGCCGACCAGACCAGCTACCTGTCACAGGACATCAGCGAGGTCGATCCCGACGTCGCCGGCCTTCTGAACGCAGAGCTCGAGCGCCAGTCCGACACGCTCGAGATGATCGCCAGCGAGAACTTCACGAGTCTGGCCGTGCTGCAGGCAGTGGGGTCGGTGCTGACCAATAAGTACGCCGAGGGGCTGCCGCACCGGCGCTACTACGGCGGCTGCGAGGTCGTCGACAAGGTCGAGGAGCTCGCGATCGGCCGCGCCAAGTCCGTCTTCGGCTGTGAGCACGTCAACGTGCAGCCGCACTCGGGGGCGACCGCGAACGAGGCGGCCTATCAGGCGGTCCTGACCCCCGGGGACCGCGTGTTGGCGATGGCCCTCGCCCACGGCGGCCACCTCTCGCATGGTCTCAAGGTGAACTTCTCGGGGCGCCTGTACGAGTTCCACCACTACGGCGTCCGCCGCGAGGATTGCCGGATCGACATCGACCAGGTCGCCGAGATGGCCCGCGCAGTGCGCCCGAAGCTGATCGTGGCCGGGGCGTCGGCCTACCCGCGCATCATCGACTTTGCTGCGTTCCGGGCAATCGCCGATGAGGTTGGCGCACTGTTCATGGTTGACATGGCCCACATCGCGGGGCTGGTGGCGGGCGGGGTTCACCCGACGCCCGTCGGAATCGCCGACATCGTCACCACGACCCTGCACAAGAGTCTTGGCGGACCGCGCTCGGGCATGATCATGTGCAATGCCGATCTCGCGAGCGCCGTCGACCGCGCGGTGTTCCCGGGCCTGCAGGGCGGCCCGCTGATGCACGTCATCGCCGGAAAGGCAGTCTCGCTCGGTCACGCCCAGACCGAGGAATTTCGGGAGCGCCAGCACCAGGTGGTCGCCAACACCGCCGCGCTTGCCGACGGCCTGATCGACGGCGGCGTGTCGCTGGTGACCGGCGGCACAGACAACCACCTCGTGCTCGTCGACCTCTCGCGGACCGACCTCACCGGTGCCGACGCCGAGATCCGCCTCGACCACGCCGGGATCACCGTCAACAAGAACGGCATTCCGTTCGACGAGCGTCCGCCGACGGTCACCTCGGGCCTGAGGATCGGGACGCCGGCGCTCACGACCCGCGGCCTCAAGGAGGCCGAGATGCGAGAAATCGCAAGCGTCATCAGCACGGCATTGCGGCCTGCGGTCTCCGACGCGGAGCTGGCCGGTCTGCGCGAGCGCTCGCAGGCGATCTCCGAGCGGTTCCCGCTGTATCCGCAGCTGGTGTCGGGGTCGGCCATCGCATGATGCCGGGGGCCTCCGCCTAATGGGGGAGGATGACGCCCGGGCGGGTCGGCCGGGCCCGGCGCTGGTGACCGGTGCGTCGTCGGGCCTGGGGCGGGAGTTTGCGCATGCCCTGGCGGCCCGCGGGCACAGCCTGCTGCTGGTGGCCAGGCGCGCCGGTCGGCTCGAGGAACTGGCCGTGCGCCTGCGCACCGATCACGGTGTCCGCGTCGCGGTGCTCGCCGTCGACCTGACCACCGACGACGGGCTCGGTGAGTTGCGGGCCGCGCTCGAGACGGCGCCGCTGGAGGTCGCGGTGCTGAACGCCGGGTTCGGCTCGCTCGGCCCGTTCGCCGACGCCGACCGCGAGCGCGAGGACCGGATGGTCCGGCTCAACTGCGAGTCCGTGGTGGATCTGGCGCGATGGGTGATACCCGGGATGCGCCAACGCGGGGGCGGACGGGTGATCATCACCAGTTCGGCCGCCGCGTTCCACCCGGTGCCGTTCATGGCGACCTACGGCGCGACCAAAGCGTTCTCCCTGCACTTCGCGCGGGCGCTCCACGAGGAATTGCGTGGCACGGGCGTCGGGGTCCTGGCCGTGTGCCCGGGGCCGACCGCCACCGAGTTCTCCGAGGTGCTAACCGGTGCGGGGCGCGGTGCGTCGGGGTGGCCGTCGGCGATGCCCATCGATACGCCTGCGGCGGTCGTCGCGACGGCGCTCGAGGCCGCGGACCGCGGCCGGGCCCTCGTCGCGACCGGGCGGATCTCGCACCTGACCCGATTCGGGGCCGCGCTTGTGCCCACGTCGTGGACACTGCGGGCCGTCGGGATGGTGCATCGGCACCGCGCCCGAACGGTGAAAGCGGCAGGGACGCCCGATCGAATCTAGAATCGGTACCCGCAGGTGCTCGGTAGGCTGTGCGGGGCGACGGATCGCCGTCTCGCGCGATCGGGGGCAGGACTCGTGACCACCACACTGATTCCGGTGCTCTGTGCGATCGTCGCCGCAGGTGTGGCGATCGGGCTCACGCCGCTTGCCTCGGCGTTTGCCAGGAAAGTCGGGGCCGTCGACCTCCCCTCCGGCCGACGTATCCACACCCGCCCGACGCCGCGCCTTGGCGGCCTGGCGATCATGGGCGCGGTGCTGGTGCCGACGCTCTATTACCTTCCTGCCAGCCCGCAGGCGCGGGCACTCCTGGTCGGCGCGGTGCTGGTCGGCGCGCTCGGGGCCGTCGACGACATCTTCGGATTGGATCCGATCATCAAGCTCGTCGGTCAGGTGGCCTGCGCGGCGGTGCCGGTCGCAGCCGGCCTGACGATCGATCACATCACGCTGCCGGTGCTCGGGGTGCACAACCTCGGGGCGATGCAATATCCGCTGACGATCCTGTGGTTCGTCGCGATCGTCAACATGATCAACTTCATCGACGGGATGGACGGTCTGGCCGCAGGGGTCGCCGGCCTCTCGGCGATCATGTTCGCGATTCTGGCCGCGTCGCTTGACCGCGCCGATCCAGCCATCCTGGCCGCCGCGATCGCCGGCGCCTGCGCGGGATTCCTGGTCTTCAACTTCCACCCGGCCAAGGTCTTCATGGGGGACTCGGGCTCGATGTTCCTCGGATTCGTCCTGGCCGGGGTGGCCGTCAACGGGGTGGTCAAGAGCGCGGCCACCGTCGCCCTGCTCGGGCCGCTGCTGGTCTTGTCGATCCCCATCCTCGACACCTCGTTCGTCATCATGCGCCGGATCAAGAACCGCCAGCCCGTCTACATGGCCGACCGGAGCCACTTCCACCACCGCTTCTTTACAATCGGCTGGGGCCAGCGCAAGACCGTGCTCGCCATGTACGCGTGGTGCGTGCTGCTCGGTGCGTTTGCGCTGGCGATCCGCTTCGTGCCGGTCCGAACCCGATCCGGCGGGTGGTCGGCGGCGGGAACGCTCACGATGGCGATCTTCGGCGTCATCTCGCTCGCGGCCGGGATCTACCTGGTCTACGTGCTGGAAATCCTTAAGTGGCGCAGCACGCCGGTGGTCAAGATTGTGCGCGATCGCGCCGAGAGTCGCGCCCGGGAGAACACACCGGCCTAGGGGTGCGCTGATCCCGTCGCCGTCCAGACCCGACGGATCGGCCAGGGTCCGCACGCATTGACGGACAATTTGGGCCGTCAGGCCGTTGCCGTTGGCCGAAATCCCTGGCATACTCGGCGCCGCCCGCAGCCGGGGGACCCCCCCTGAGCGCCGGCGTCACTGTGCCTGAAGGAGTTCTGACTCGCTCCGTCCCACCTTCTCGTCCGCCGGACACGCATGAGCGTGGCTCTCTACCCGCAACCCCGGGAAGGGGCGCTGCCGTTCGCCGCCGCCACGCTGGGGTTCATCGTGTGCGTCCTTGCGGCACCGGTCGTGTGGGCGGTCTACGGGCCGATGGCCGGATGGGCGCTGGGCACCGCACTGTGGACGATCAACTGGATCCTGTCGCAGGTGGCGACCAAGTACGCCCTCGCCTCGAGCCCGACGACCGCGGTCGGAGTCTCGGGCGTGTCGATGATGTTCCGCGCGTTCTTCGTCGCCATCGTGGTCTTCGTCGTGGCCGTGCGCGTCTCGCACGCGATCGCCGTGACCGCCGCCTTGGTCTTCCTCGCCGCCTTTACCTTCGATCTCATGGGCCGCGTGTTCCTGTTCCACATGCATGAGCGCGCGCGTCAGACCGCAAACCAAAAGGGCCCTGCCGACTCATGACCCTGGCGCGCTTCCGTGCGGCCGCCATTGCCGCATCCGCAGTTCTGCTGGCGATCCCCGCGATCGGCTCCGCGAAGCCGTCGTTCGATCCGTCGCTGGAATTCGGACAGGACCGGTACATCGACCTGAACTTCGGGGCGATCGACCTGTCGATCAACAAGGCCGTCATCTACCTGCTGCTGAGCACGGCCATCATCTGCGTCGGCAGCCTGGTGGTCGTCCGTCGCGGCCTGCGCCCGCGTCCGGGCAAGGGCCAGAACATCGTCGAGCTCGCCTACGAGTTCGCCGAGGGCCAGATCGGCCGCGCGACGCTGCCGGCCAAGGCCTTCCCGACCTGGTTCCCATACCTGGCGACGCTGTTCCTGTTCATCGCGGTGAATAACCTGATCAGCTTCATCCCGCTCCCGATCTCAAGCGAGAAGGGCGGCCTTTCCGTCTCGTCGCTGCCCGACTTCGGGCTCTACGCGGCCACCGCCAACATCAACGTCACGCTGACGCTGGCGGCCATCACATTTTTGGCGACCCACATCGTGGGCGTACGTGCCCACGGGGTCCCGGGGTATCTGAAGACGCTCATCCCGGACGCCCCGGGTGCCGTCAAACCCTTCATCTTCGTCATCGAGATCCTGTCGCAGTTGCTGCGGCTGGTGAGCCTCTCGGTACGTCTGTTCGCCAACCTGTTGGCGGGCCACCTGCTGATCATCATGGCCGCGGGCTTCGTGGTCCTGGTGGGCAGCTACGTCGGGGTCGTCGCGATTCCCTTCGCCCTCTTCTTTTACGTGTTCGAGTGGGTACTGGTCGCCGGCCTGCAGGCATTCATCTTTGCGCTGCTGAGCGGGATCTACATCGGCTACGCAATCGAAGCACCGCACTGATATTCAGGAATAAGGAGAGTCATGGCAGTCGTTCAAACAGGACTTACCGGCAACATCGTCGATGCGGCGAAGGCCCTCACGCTGGGCCTCTCGACCGGTCTCGGCGCCATCGGCCCGGGTATTGGCGTGGGTTACCTCATGGGTAAGACCGTGGAGTCGGTCGCCCGCCAGCCCGAGCTGCGCGGCGAGCTGCTCTCGATCACGTTCTTGGGTCTGGCCCTCACCGAGGCCATCACCTTTTACGCGCTGCTCATGGGCTTCGTCGCCTTCTTCCTCGTCTAGCCCATGCCGGTGCATCTTGCACACATCGACGTAGTCCAGTCGGGGAACCCCCTGCTCCAGCCCAGTCCGGGCCTGATGGTCTGGACCCTGGTGACGTTCGGGCTCACCTTGCTCATCCTGAGCAAGTGGGTGTTTCCGCCAGTCGCAAAGGCGATCGAGAATCGCCGGCAGGAGATTGCGCAGAGCATCGACGAGGCCGAACGTAGCCGCGACGAGGCCCTGCAACTGTTGGACGAGTACAAGGTCCGCCTGTCCGAGGCACAGAAGGAAGCCGATGCGCTCCGTGAGCGCGGACGCAAGGACGGTGAGCGGCGCGGCGCCGACCTGGTGTCCGCAGCGCAAGAGCAGAGTCAGCGGGTCCTGGCCGACCAGGGTGCGCAGCTGGACGCCCAGGCGCGTCAGGCGGCGTCCGGCCTGCGGGACGGGGTCGTCGATCTGGCGATCGCCGCGGCCGAGAAGGCCACACGCGGTGCACTGTCCGACGCGGACCATCGCCGACTGATCGAAGAGGCGCTGACCGAAGCCGACCTCTCGAAGCTGACGAAGGCTTAGGAGCACGAACGAGTGAGCGTTGCCGCCACATACGCCGAGGCCCTCTATGAGGCCGCCGTCGACAAGGGAGCCGTCCCTGAAATTGCCGCGCAGCTGTCCGAGTTTCGCGCGGCCGTCGACGAGAGCCCCGAGCTCCGGGACGTGCTCGAGAACCCGGAGTTCGACACCCGCGTCAAGAAGGGCGTGTTGGGGAAGGTCCTGGAGGATGCCAACGAGCTGCTCGCGAACTTCGTGCAGGTCCTCCTCGACCGCGGCCGCCAAGACGAGCTCCCGGCGATCGCCGACGAATTCGCCGGCCGTGTTGCCGCCGCCGAAGGTCGCCTGCGCGTGACCGTGCGCACGGCGATTCCGTTGCCCGACGATCTGCGAGACCGCCTGGTCGCCCAGATTTCCGAACGTACCGGCCGCTCCGTGGATATCGACAAGATCGTCGATCCGGAGATTGTGGGTGGCCTAGTGATTGAGACCGAGGGTTCCGTGGTGGATGCGTCCGTGCGTCAGCGTCTGGCCGATTTGCGCCAGGGCATGCTGCACGCTTCGGTGCGCGACGCGGTGACCGTCGAGAGCGCCTGAACTGACCGACGAGAAAGGGACGACGAGACCGATGAAGCTGCGACCCGACGAGATCACCAAGGTCCTGCGCGAGCAGATCGAGCAGTATGAGGGCCAGGTGGATGTCGAGGAGGTCGGTACGGTCCTCCAGGTCGGCGACGGCATCGCCCGCGTCCACGGCCTGCAGTCGTGCGTGGCCTTGGAGATGCTGGAGCTGCCGCACGGAGTGACCGGACTGGCGCTGAACCTCGAAGAGGACAACGTCGGTGTCGTGCTGCTTGGTGAGGACACCCTCATCAAGGAGGGCGACCCGGTGCGCCGGACCGGCAAGGTCATCCAGGTACCGGTCGGCCCTGCGCTGCTCGGCCGCGTGGTGGACCCCCTCGGACGCCCACTTGACGACCTCGGCCCGATCGAGGCGACCGAGTACCGCCCCGTCGAGTTCAAGGCGCCGGGGGTCATTCAGCGTCAGCCGGTGACCGAATCGCTGTCGACGGGCATCAAGGCCATCGACGCGCTCATCCCGATTGGCCGTGGCCAGCGCGAACTGATCATCGGCGACCGCCAGACCGGCAAGACCACCATCGCCGTGGACACGATCATCAACCAGCGCGGCCAGGGCGTGCACTGCTTCTACGTCGCGATCGGCCAGAAGGCATCCACTGTCGCGCAGGTCGTGCAGCGGCTCAAGGCCGCCGGTGCGATGGAGTACACGACCGTCGTCGCCGCCACCGCGTCGGCGTCGGCGCCGCTGAAGTATCTGGCTCCGTACTCGGGGTCCGCTATGGCCGAGTACTTCCTGTTCAGCGGACAGCACGCCTTGTGCATCTACGACGACCTCTCCAAGCAGGCCGACGCGTACCGTCAGATGTCGCTGCTGTTGCGCCGCCCGCCGGGTCGCGAGGCCTTCCCGGGTGACGTGTTCTACCTCCACTCCCGCCTGCTCGAGCGCGCGTGCAAGCTCAGCGACGAGCTCGGTGGCGGATCGCTCACCGCGCTGCCGATTATCGAAACCCAGGCGGGTGACGTGTCGGCATACATCCCGACGAACGTAATCTCGATTACCGACGGCCAGATCTTCCTCGAGAGCAAGCTGTTTTACTCCGGCGTCCGTCCGGCCCTGAACGTCGGTATTTCCGTGAGCCGTGTGGGTGGGTCCGCCCAGATCAAGGCCATGCGCAAGGTGGCGGGCCGGTTGAAGCTCGAGCTCGCCCAGTACCGTGACCTTGAGGCCTTCTCCCAGTTCGGATCCGAACTGGACGCCGCCACCCAGCGCACGCTGGCCCGCGGTGCCCGCCTGGTGGCCACCCTCAACCAGCCCGCCTACGCGCCGTGGCCGGTCGAGGAGCAGGTGGCGATCATCTATTCCGCCAACCAGGGCCACCTCGACGGCACCACCCCGGCTGAGGTTCCGAACATCAACGAGGCGATCCGTTCGGCGCTCCGCGAGGAGGGGACTGCACTGGCCGCCATCCGCGACGAGCGCGACCTTTCGGACGCCACGGCGGCCAAGATCGACGAGGTTGCGGCCGGCATTGTGCGCGATCTCACCCCGCGCGACGAAAATCCGGTCACCGAGACGCCCGCCCCGGCGGCGGTCTAGTACGCGCTGAATGGCAAGCCAACGCGACATCAAGCGCCGCATCGAGTCGGTGCGCAACACCCGCAAGATCACGCGGGCGATGGAGCTGGTCGCCTCGGCGAAGCTGCGGCGTGCCCAGGAGCGGATCGAGGCCCTGCGCCCGTATGCCCAGGGGATGCGCGAGCAGATGGCCCAGGCCGCCCGCCAGTCAGAGGGCTTGCGGAATTTTGCGCTGCTCGACGAGCGCACCGAGGTCCAGAAGGCGGCCGTGGTGACCATCACCGGCGACCGCGGCCTGGCCGGGGCCTTCAACGTCAACATCCTGCGCGCCGGCTTTTCGGCCGACGCCGACCTGCGCACGGCCGGCGCCGACGAGGTCGTCTACGTGGGGGTCGGCAAGAAGGGTGCCGGCACGCTGCGGTTCCGGGACAAGCCGATCGAGCAGACCTTCGAGGGCTTCTCGGACAACCCCAGTTTCCACAACGCCGAAGCGGTCGCGGACTACTTGGTGGACCTGTTCACCACGGGCGCAGTTGATCGGGTACTGCTGGTCTACAACGCCTTCCGTTCGGTGATGCAGCAGGAGGTGGTCGTCGAGCAGTTGCTGCCGATCGAGCGCCACGTGGTGCTCGGCCACGACATCGCTCCGGACCCGAAGGACGTCAGGCCCGCCGCGTCGCTCGTGCTGTTCGAGCCGAGTGCCGAAGAGGTCTTGACCCGGCTCCTGCCGACCTACGTCAACGTAACGATCTACCGCGCGCTGCTCGAGAGCGCTGCGGCCGAACACGCTGCCCGACGCAGCGCCATGCGCAACGCGTCGGACAACGCGGCAAATCTGATTGCCGATTACACCCTGAAGATGAACCGGGCCCGTCAGGCCGCCATTACCCAGGAGATTCTGGAAGTGGTCGCTGGCGCGGATGCCCTCCAGTAGCTGCTGACCAGACGAGGAGCGCGACGCACGCATGGCTGACAACGCCAACACCGGAACCGTCATCGAAATCAAGGGTGTCGTCATCGACGTCCGCTTCGACGACGGCAACCTGCCGGGGATCTACTACGCCCTGGAAATTCCCCGCGAAGACGGAACGACCCTCGTGGCCGAGGTGCAGCAGCACCTGGGCGACGACCGGGTGCGCGCCGTCGCGATGGACGCGACCGACGGCCTGGCCCGCGGCACCG
>JADGPG010000127.1 GCA_017882545.1 Thermoleophilia bacterium | reverse complement strand
GGCTCGTGGACCTGCCCGATGACGCCCTGCTGGCGAGGCGACCTACGAGACAGCCACCAACAGCACATCCAAGTAGTACGGGTCCGTCGCCGTCCCCGCGCTATTGAACACGTGCACGTCCCAGACCGGACCAGCGAAGGCGCTGTTGGCGTCGCCGTAGAGCGGCGTCGCAGATCGGGCGTCCGCATTGATGTAGGCGACGTACACGTGGTTGCCCGGGAGCGCAGGGGTGACGCGCATGCGGAACCAGCCCGTCGATTCTTTCGTGATCTGGATCGTGCCGCCATTGCAGGCGAATCCGCCCTCGCCGCCGTAGCGGTTCGGCGCAACGTAGGTCGGGTCGGCCGGGAGAGCAGGCGCGTACCAAACGCCAGTGGCTGCGACAGACCCCGCCGTGCACACGCCGACGAATGCATTCACCCGCTTGCCGCCAAACAGGGCGGAGTTGGTAGCCAGGTCGGCACGTCTCGCGGTGGGAACCTTGCCGAGCTTGCTCAGGTTTACCTGGGCACCCGTAATCGTGTGGCTGCGAAGCCGGTTTCCCGACAGGGAGCCCTTCTTGATCACCTTGTCGCCGTTCATCAGCGAGGCACCCGCAATCGCGGTGCCGCTCGATGCGACGACCAACGCAATCAGCGCGACCACCATCGCCGGACTTGGCCTGCGCTTGAGGATCGTCTTCATCTGGATCGGCTCCCGACGTCGTGTGGGCGGAGCCTATGGCCATTCCGGCGCGGAGGCAATGGAAGAAAGCCCGAAGCCACCTGGCGGGGACCCGTGAGCTCCCGGTGCCGATCTTGGGCGGTTCGTTTGGTTATGAGAACGGCACTTCACACCACGGAAAGGACCCAACGATGAGCACGCAAACCACGCCCGAATCGACCCGCGCTGAGCGTGTGCGCAAGGACATCGAGCGCATCACCATCTTTCACCGCGACCTCTCGGCACGGCTGGCCAACACCACGGCCGCTATCCGGGCCGATGACCGCTACGCCGACGGTTTCAAGCAAACCCAAGTCGAGACCGCCCGGGCGGCCCTGCAAGCCGAGGCCAAGGCCGAGGCCAAACGCGCGTGGTCAAATCTCAACGTGCACTCGGACTCGGCGGCCCAAGACGCCGCCGCAGCCGCCCGCGATGCCGATTCCGGCTTCGACTTCCACAAAATCTCGGCGCTCGGTGCCGACTACGCCGCCCAACTCGCGGCCCCGCCCGATCCGGGCTATCCCGGGTCGAACCCCGTAGTTGACCGCGCCCACGCGTTGCTCAAGGAGGTCCAATCCTCGGGCGATTCAAACGCCACGCGGGCATGGCGGATCGCGGCGGCCCCTGCGCTCGTGGGGCACGCGCGCGGTGAGGGCACTGACGCCGCGCTGGCCCGCGCAATGCTCGGCGCGGCGTCAGAGATACTCAAGACCGAGCGCGGTGACGCGCCGAGGCACGAGGCCGAGCACGCCGCCATCGAGGGGGCCCGTCTGCACCTACGCTCGGCGATCCTGTCACCAGAGAAAGCCGCGGGCGTCCCGGCAGGCCCGGCCGGTCCGTTCGGCCCGACGCGCTGGCAAACCGAGGTGCTTGGCGAGTCCCCGTCCGACACCGGTGGTGGTGTGTGGATCGGCGGCCAGCCCGCAAGCGGGGTGTGAGGTGAGCGTGCCCGGACGCCCACGGTGCGGGGCCAAGACAAGGACACCCGACCAACACCCGTGCCGTCGCATCGCCGGGCACGGCACCGACCACGTGGGCTATGGCCGGTGCCGTTTGCACGGGGGCTCGCACAAGAACGGCCGCAAGCAGGGGGCGAGGCTCAAGGCCCTCGACGTGCTTGCCGGATACGGCGTGGTTGCCGCGCCCGGCGTGGACCCGGTGGACACCATGCAAGACCTCTTGGACTTGGCGATGGCAAACGTCGAGGTGCTCATGGCCGCGGTGACCGAGAGCGGGCCCGAGCACCTCACCGATGCCGAAGTAGCTCATCCGGCACGAGCCCGGCGTTATCGGGTTGGGGCCCGACACGGCCAGATTCCGAGGTACCACCGACGTACGCACCGCACGAGCGTCAGGGACCCCTCTGACAAAAACGACCCGCACTACCAAGGGGTTTTCCCATGGCCATGCGGGTCTAAATGGGCGCGGCAGAACTCGAACCGTCCTGCTAATCACCACGTCTTCTTGGCCAGGTATGCAGCGGGGTACGCACGTCGTGGACAACGTCGGGCATGTCCGGAGGTGTCCATGCAGCCTCGCGGCAGCCCGCCGACGCTACCTGTTCGCAGCCGTTGGTTCGCCAAGGGCCGTGCGCACCCAGTCATGCGAGCTCCCTGGTTCGAGAGCGGCCAAGAACTCTGCGCGCGACCCGTCCCAGCTTGTCAGTGCTCGCTCCTTGGCTCGGGTGGCGATCTGCTGTCGCATTGCCGGGTCGTCGCAGCAGACGAGTGCGATGGCCGAATCTGGGCCGGCATGAGCCAGGATTGCATGGGCCGCGTGCTCGTCTGGGCCGACGTGGCCGGAGCTCACGTGGACGGCGTGGCCAGCAGTCTTCGCGCCTTTGAACATCCCAACGATGCCGATCAGCCCGACCATGACCGCCGCGGCAAACCCGAGGATGGCCCCCTCTATGCCCTCGGCCGTCAGAACCCGTGCCTGGGTCAGCTTCAGGGATCCATCCTTGTTGCATCTGACGACGTAGGCCGTAACGCGCCCCTTGCGGGCCTTCTTCGAGAAGTCGCGCCCGAGTCGCGCCAACATGTGCTCTGCCGCGTGCCGATTCTCGAAGCTCGCGACCACAACGGAGTCTTTGGCGGGCGGGTCGGGGTCCGGCGGCATGAGCCGATCATCACACAAGCTGCCCTCGTGGTGCTTCTGTCCACGAGGACGTGCTCGTATACGTCGAGGATCATGCTGGAGCGGGCGAGTCCAGCACGTCGAGCGGCATCGTGGACCGGGAGCCCTTGATGAAGCCACAGCGATAACCGCCGATGCCGCAGATCGTCGAGGCCAAATCGAGCCACGGCTGCGGCCTTGCACGCGCGACCGAGGCCGGTCCGCATCCAGGACTGCGTGCACCCGGCGAACACGGGCGCGTCCAGATCGCGGTCCTCGCCACCGTGGTAGGGGCGTTTACCGAGGGCCGCACCGGGGGCCGCACGCCGCGTGCACGTGCGGTGTCGGGTGACACGTATGGCATGCGGTCTACTTGAGAAACCGCATGCCTACGCGGTTTTGATGGGCGCTACTGGGCTCGAACCAGTGACCCCCAGCTTGTCGAGCTGGTGCTCTCCCAACTGAGCTAAGCGCCCTCAACGGAGCGTGAGTTTACCAGTGCTCCCGGTTCCTGTGGACCGACGCGCCGCGACCCAACCTGCACCCGACGCGACGGCCGGAGGTGAGGACCCCGCGACCGCCCCGGCTTGGTAGCGTCCGAACCGTGACCCCGTCGCACGAGCACGAGCGATACGACGTCGGCATCGCCGGCGCGGGACAGCTCGCCCGCATGACCTGCCTGGCAGCCTGGCCGCTGGGACTCCGCGTCGCAGTTCTGGGATCACCCGACGAGCCGGCCGGACTCGTCGCCGGCGGCGTGGTACCCGGCAACTGGAAGGATCCCGAGGCCATCCGTGCGCTCGGCAGCGTCTGCAACGTCGTCACGCTCGAGAACGAGTTCGTCGATGCCGGAGTCCTGGCGGAGGTCGCTGCATCCGGCACGCCGGTCTATCCCCGGCCCGAGAGCCTTGGCGTCATTCAGGACAAGGCGCTCCAGAAGGCGCTGCTGGACAGCTGCGGGCTGCCCGTCCCACCCCATGTGGTCGTCGAGAACCCCTCCGAGCTCACGTCGGTCGGTCGCGACTTCGGCTGGCCGCTCGTGCTCAAGGCACGCAAGCTCGGTTACGACGGGTATGGCAACGCGACCTGTGCCACGCCAGCGGAGGCCGAGGATGCCTTCTCGCGGCTCGACGCCGGAGAGGGCGTGTTGGCCGAAGCGTTCGTCCCGTTTGTGTGCGAGCTCGCGACCATGGTCGCGCGCAGCACCCGCGGTGAGGAAGCCGTGTACCCGGTCTGCGAGACAATCCAGCGGGACCATGTCTGCACCGAAGTCGTGGTTCCCGCTCGGGTTGACGAGGACGTCCGCCAGGAGGCCAGGCGGGTCGCTCGGGCCGCGGCGCTCGCCGCAGACGGACTCGGGGTCACCGGCGTCGAGATGTTCCTGCTCTCCGACGGCCGCGTGCTTGTCAACGAGCTGGCACCTCGCCCGCACAACTCGGGCCACTACTCGATCGAGGCCTGCGAGACTTCCCAATTCGAGAACCACCTGCGCGGCATTCTCGGTCTCTCATTGGGGCCGCCGCTGCTGCGCGCGCCATCCGCCGCGATGGTCAACATCCTTGGTACGACCACCGGACCGAGCCGGCCCGGCCTGGCGGCGGCACTCTCGGTGCGCGGAGCGCACCTGCATCTGTATGACAAGGCGGAGGTTCGGGTGCGACGGAAGATGGGACACGTAACGACGCTCGCAGGCTCAGCCGATGAGGCACTCGAGATCGCCCGCAGCGCGGTGCAGCGGGTGGCGCTATGAGCGCATGCGTGGGCGTCGTGATGGGCAGCGATTCGGACCTGCACGTCATGCAGGGCGCGGTCGACGCGCTGGTGGAGCTCGGCGTGGCCCACGAGGTCCACGTGGTCTCGGCCCACCGCACCCCGCACGAGATGATCGCCTACGGGTCCGAAGCCGCCGGACGGGGCCTGTCGGTAATCATCGCCGGAGCAGGCGGCGCCGCGCATCTGCCCGGAATGCTTGCCGCCGTGACCACGCTGCCGGTCATCGGGGTTCCGGTCAAGACGACGGCGCTCCAGGGCATCGATTCACTGCTGTCAATCGTGCAGATGCCGCGCGGGGTGCCCGTCGCGACCGTCGCCATCGACGGCGGGCGCAACGCAGGGCTGCTCGCCGCGCAGATCCTCGCGCTGTCCGACCCGGAACTCGGCGCCCGGCTCAAGCTCCTCCGCGAGATCCAACACGCCGCCGCGCGCGATGCCGACGCCCGCATTCACACGCCCGGACAGACACTCTGATCACACCGCCGGCGCCGTTTCGATGCCGGCCGGCAGACGCGCAGGCGGTGCCCCGGCTCGACCGCCGGGGCACCGGAGCACGTACGCGGACCGTTAGACGGTCGGCTTGCCGATCGCCGCGCCCTTGGCGGCGCTGAACGACTCCAGCATCGCGCCAACATCGCTGTTCGGGGTGCGCTCAATCAACGCGGCGTACTTCTCGTTGAGTGTCGGGCGCACTTCGCGATACAGGATGCCCATCTTGAACCCGCCGCGAAGGGCCAGGTCGAACGCCGCGACGCGGTCGGCCGAGTTGTGGTTGGGATCCACGTCGGTGACGAGTTCCTTCCACGTCTCCTGCGTGTTGTTGAACATCACGCACGGGGACATCGCGTCGATGAAACTGAAGCCCTTGTGCTCGATGGCCTGGACCATCAGCTCGGTGAGCGCCTTCGTGTTGAAGGACGCCCCGCGTGCCACGAACGACGCATTCGACGCGACCGCAAAGCCGAGTGTGTTCAGGGGTGTCTCGAGGTTGCCCCAGGGGGTCGACGGCGCCTTCTGGTCGGTCAGCGACGTCGGCGAGACCTGGCCCTTGGTCAGGCCGTAGATCTCGTTGTCCATCACGATGTAGGTGATGTCCACGTTGCGGCGCGCCGCGTGCGGGAAGTGGCCCGCGCCGATGGCGAAGCCGTCTCCGTCGCCGCCCACGGCCACGACGTTCAGCTCGGGGTTGGCGAGCTTGACACCCATGGCTACCGGCAGTGGACGACCGTGCAGGGTGTGGACGCCGTACGTCGTCACGAAACCCGGAAGTCGGCTTGAGCAGCCGATCCCGGAGACCACGACGGTGTTCGTGGGGTCGAGGTCAAGTTCCGCGAAGGCCCGGTAGAGCGAGGCGAGCACGCCGTAGTCTCCGCAACCCGGACACCAGATCGGCTTCAGGTCAGACTTGTAGTCGGCGGGCTTGCGTTGTGCGGGAGTCGTGCTCACTGTGCGGCCTCCGTGATCATCTCGTAGATATCTTCGGCAGTGAATGGCAGGCCGTCACTCTTGGCACGGCTGTCGACGCTGATGCCGACCTCACCGCGCACGAGGCGGGCGAGCTGGCCGGTGTAGTTGATCTCCGGAACGATCGTGCGGGACGCCTTGGACGTGAACTCCCGGACCTTCTCGACCGGGAACGGACCCAGCACACGCGGATAGAACGCCCCGACCGACAGTCCGTCGGCGCGCGCCATGTCGACACCCTCACGGACGGGCCCGTAGGTCGATCCGAAACCGATCACAGCGATATCCGGCTCCGCTTCGCCGTAATACTCGTGGCGGGCGGCGCCGTTGGTGAGCGGATCCAGCTTCGACCACCGCTTGTGCTGCATGACCGTGTGGACCTCCGGGGTGTAGGCCGGGTGCCCCCACTCGTCGTGCTCGATGCCGGTCGCCACGTACTGGCCGTTCGGCTCACCCGGCAATCCCATCGGGGAAATACCGTCGTCGGTCAGCTCGTACCGCTTGGCACGGCCCTCGACGTCCTTGGCGGTCTTGCGCTGCCACTGCTCGACCTTGGACAGGTCCGGCGCCGTGATGACCTCCATACGGGTCGCCAGCCCCTGGTCGGTCAAGATGATGACAGGGACTTGAAAACGCTCCGCGTAGTTGAACGCGTCGACGGTCGCCCAGAAGCAGTCCTCGACGGTGATCGGCGCGATGACGACGCGTGGCGACTCGCCGTGCCCGCCATACAGGGCATGCTGCAGGTCCGACTGCTCGGTCTTGGTCGGCAATCCCGTTGACGGACCACCGCGCTGAGCATCGATGATCACGCAGGGAATCTCCGCCATGCCGGCGTATCCAAGCAGCTCGCTCATCAGCGAGAGCCCGGGACCCGAGGTCGCCGTGGCGGCCTTTGCGCCGGCATACGACGCACCGATGACGGATGCGAGCGACGCAATCTCGTCTTCGCACTGGATCGTAATGCCCCCGGTTGCCGGCAGTTTGGCCGACAGCCACTCCAGGATGTCCGATGCCGGCGTGATCGGGTAGCCGGCAAAGTACTCCAGCCCCGCGGCCACCGCCCCCAGTGCGATCGCCTGGTTGCCCGACATCAGCACGCGATCTTCCTCGACCTCGGCGGCGTGGGTGATCTCCATCACGCCCGTCAGGTCGGCCGCCTCGTCCTTACCGGCCTGCAACGCCGCCAGGTTCGCGTCGGCCACGCCGGCCTTGTGGGCGTAGCGCACCGTCACGAGTTCTTCGATCGGCGTGGTGTCGAACGCGATGACACCACAGACCGCTCCGGCGGCGACCATGTTCTTGGCTCGGGACGACCCCCCGATTTCCTTTGCGAGCTGCTCCATGCGCACCGGCCGGGCCCGCTCCCGGTACTCATCGGGGATCGCGACGGACGTCTCGTCGTACAGGACGACGCCGTCAGCTGCGAGCGAGTCGTGGTGCAGGTCCCACGCCTCCTGGTTGAAGCAGACCAGCAGGTCGACTTCCTTGCCATGGCTGTAGATGCGGTCCTGCCCCATACGGACCTGGTACATGCACGGGCCGCCACGAATCTCGGCCGGGTACGTCCGGAACGTCTGCGTCCAGTAACCGCCGCGAGCGGCGGCCTGGGTCAGAATGTCGCCGGAGGAGATGACTCCCTCACCGGACTCACCGGCGAGCCGAATCACCACGCTTTGTCGTGCCAAATCTCCCCCTTACACATCGTGGCGACGCCATCCGCGCCCCCGCCGCCCAACGACGCCTGTGCCGTCGGTCTGAAGGTCAGGTCCGGGCGCACGAATCGTGGGCACCGAACGCCGTGCCGGCCAAGCCGGCTCCGGCGATGCTACCGGCCTTCTTCCCCGCCACGCAAGGAAATTCACGGCCTGTCGAGGCCGGCCCCGTACGCGACGCGCGCGTTTTGCGGCAGGCTGCCGGCCAGCCGGGCAGGAAATGCCAGCAAATCTTCGTAATCCTGTAGCTGCTGGCCCGAATGTCGTGTCCGAACAGCCCGGGTCACGCGCGATGCGACACGGTCCCAGGTGCCCTGGCCGCGAATCTCAAGATCGGATCGAACCGGTCCGTTGCCAGAAGCAGCGCACCTAGCAATCCCACGACAGAAGGTGGCAGGATGACGAGCTCAGGCGTCCCGCGGATCATGATCGACGGCGCTCTCTGCGATCCAGGCAGCCCCGCGCGCCCGGTGCTCGACGACGGTCTTGTTCGCGGTGATGGAGTCTTCGAAGGACTCCGCGCCTACACGCGCCGGCCGCGGACCCCGAGCGAGCATCTCGACCGCCTCTCGAAGTCGGCCGCCGAGATCGACCTCCCGATCGACCGCGAGCTGATCGCCCGCGAGCTGGACGAGTTCTGCGCGGCGACGGCCGTCCCCGACTGCGCGGTCCGGATCATGCTGACCCGTGGTGGGCAACGCATCATCCGCGAGGAGCAGCTGCCCGAGCTTCCGGAGAGCTGGCTACTCAGTGCCCAGGCTCATCGCATCACCCCGCTGCTCATCGGATCGAAGACACTGTCGTATGCGGCCAACATGCAGGCAAATCGGCGAGCACGTGCGGCGGGGGCCAACGAGGCCCTGCTCTACGAACCCGACTCCAGCGGGATCCTCGAAGCTCCAACGTCGTCGTTCTTGTGGCTCGAGGGCGACGCGGTCTGCGCGCCACCGTTGTCGACGGGCATTCTCGATTCGATCACGCGGCGACTCGTCGGCGAAGTCACCGAGCTGCACGTCCGCGCCCGGACCCTCGACGACCTACGGGACGCCACCGGGGGGATGCTCATCAGCACGGTCATGGAACTCCAGCCGGTCCACGGAGTCATGGGCGTCGTCGACTGGGCGGACGTCCCGGGGCGCGTGGCCGAGCTCAAGGCCGCGCTTGCGGAGCTGTCTGCGGCCCGCGCGACGCCGGCCGCCGTCTAACTGCCGGCGGCCGTCACGAAGTTCGTCGCATCTCCGCGCCCGAGCAGGACGGCCTCGAGCGCGTCAACGCACATCATCCCCATAGCGGTGCGGGTCTCCCGCGTCGCACTGCCCAAGTGGGGCACCAGCACGACGTTCTCGAGCCCCAACAGCCCCGGCTCAACTTCCGGCTCGTGCTCGAACACGTCGAGCGCGGCACCGCCGATGATCCCGTCCCGGACCGCTGCGGCGAGCGCCTGCTCGTCGACCACGGCTCCGCGGCTCGTGTTGACGAGCACCGCCTCCGGCTTCATTCGCGCCAACACGTCGCTCCCGATCAGGTGCCGGGTCTCGGGCGTCAGCGGCACATGGATGCTGATCACATCGCTTGTGGCAATGAGCTCGTCGAACCGGATCTCGCCCGGGCGCCCGGTGAACGTCCGGCCGCAGTGGACCACCTCCATTCCGAGTGCGCACGCGAGATGTGCCGCCACGCGCCCGATGCGGCCGTATCCCACGCACCCGAACCGCAGCCCCGATGCCGAGCGGCCGAGCATGAACTCCGGGGCGAGTCGCCACGGCCGCCCCGTGCGGATGAGCCGGTCGCCCTCGGCGACCCGCCGCAGCACGGCGAGCATGGCGGCGATCGCCAGCTCGGCAGTCGCTCGGTTCAGCACGTCGGGCGTGTACGCGATACGAATACCGCGCCGTTGGGTCGCCGGGACGTCGATGTGGTCGAGCCCGACCGAGATCGTGGCGACCACTTCGAGCCGCGATCCGGCGGCGTCGAGAAGTGCATCGTCAACACGATCGGCGGGCGTCAGCATGACGCCCTGCATGCCGTCGATCGCCCGGAGCAGCTGGTCGCGCGGCATCGGCGCGTCATCGTCGTGGTGGACGAGTGCGAACGACGACGCGAGTCGCTCGCGGACCGGCGCGGCAAACCGCCGCGTCGCCAGAACCGGCGGGCGCCCCCTCACCGCGGCTAGGCCGGGTGATCCGCCAGGAGTGCACGTACGGCGCCCAGCGGCATATCCGAATTCGGCAGGACGAACTCGGAGGGCGTGATCACGTCGAGGGCGAGTTCGGACCCGTTGGTACGCACAAACTCCAGCAATCCCTCGAGCTCCGCCGCATAGACGTCCTGGTCGTCTGCCTCGAGCGCCGCGAGCAGGCGGGTGTCGCGCGACAACAGTTCGGCACGGACGTCGTCGTCGAGGGTGAACTGTCCCTCGTCCAGAATCCGAGCGACGATCACTTCGTGCCGCCGGTCGCGCCCTCGGCCGGAGCCGGGCCGGTTCCGAGCTCCTTCTTCAGGTCCTCGAGCTCGGCGTCGACCGACGACTTGGCGCTGATCTGCGCCAACTCGCGGTCGATGGAGTCGGTACCCGGCGCGGACAGGTCCGCCAGGGCCCCGGAGTCGATGAGCTCATCGACGGCGCTGGCGCGCGCTTGCATTCCGGCAACCTTGTCCTGGGCCCGCTGCATTGCCATGCCGACGTCGCCCATCTCTTCGGAGATACCGGACACGGCCTCGCCGATCTTGGCCTGGGCCTCGGCTGCGGTGTACTGCGCCTTGATCGTCTCCTTCTGGGTGCGAAAGGCCTCGACCTTGGCGGTCAGGCGCTGCTCAGCCAGGATCAGCTTGTCTTGCTCCGCGCCGAGCTGGGTGCGCTGCTCGTCGAGCGCCTGGAGCTGCAGTTGCGCGGCCTTCTTGCGCTCAAGGGCCGTCCGGGCCAGATCCTCACGACCGGCGGCCATCGCATCACGCGCCTGCCCCTCGAGCTTCTGGACGCTCTGCTCGAGCTGGGTCTGTTGGAGCTCGATGCGCTTCTTGCTGGTCGCCACGTCGGCGACGCCGCGCCGGACCTGCTGGAGCATCTCCATCTGGCGCTGATATGAGTAGTCGAGCGTCTCGCGCGGGTCCTCGACCTTGTCGAGCGCCTTGGAGGCCTTCGACTTGAACACGAATGATGCGCGTTGCATCAATCCCACAATGTCACCGTCCTTCGCCGACGCCGTCCATGTCGATGGTCCGCGGCGCGCGCCGCGTCTGCCCGGAGCGTAGCGGGATCCGGCAGATCGCGATGGCACGACGGGCACCGGAGCCGACGGACCCCGGCGTGCCGAGAGTCCCGCCAGTGCATCGCTCCCGGCGGCGTCCGCGCTCATCCGCCCCCGCGGCCGCGCTCGCCGACACCGCACAGCGGATGTCCGCGAGGTCACTCAGCGGCCGCGACGACATCATTGTCGTCCAGCGACCCGGCCGATGTCGGGCTCCCCGCCGCGCGCTCAGGAAGGGCGCGCGCCAGCGTCGGGAAGAAGATGACCGTCAGGAGTCCGGCGCCGACGAGCGCGGCCGCGTTGTCGGCGCGCATCACCCCGGCCTGAAGGGCGATCTGGGTGATCGCGACGATCAACGGAAGTCCGGTCGCCGCATAGAGGCCGAGCCGCACCGCGTCGATGCCCGGCATCCAGCGCCAGAACAGTGCAGCGACGGGCAGCCCCCTGATCGCCAACATCAGCCCGAAGAACACGAGCATTCGCGCCGGGTCGCGGACGACCGTTCCGACATCGAGATTCATGCCGGAGATCACGAAGAAGGCGGGGATGAAAAAGCCATAGCCGAGCCCGTCGAGCTTGTTCTCGAGTGCGCGGTCGCCGTCCGGCAGCGCGATACGCAGCACGATGCCGGCCGCGAACGCGCCGAGAACGACATCGAGCCCGAGGCGGCTGGCTCCCGCCAGCAGCGCGACCAGAAGTAACACCGAGAATCGAACGGTCGTCTGGGATGACGTATCGGCGCCGCTACGGATCGCCGCCGCGAGCCACCGACCACGCGCACCGCTGACGATGCGCGCCAACGCGAGCGCAGCGACACCGAACGCCGCCAGGAGTCCGAGCGCCGCCCACGTGCCCTGCGTGCTCAGGAACACCGAGATCGCAATGATCGGAAACAGCTCGCCGATCGCTCCGTTCGCCATGACGGCACGCCCCATCGGCGACCGGATGATGTCCGCATCACGGAGAATCGGCACGAGCGTGCCGAGCGCCGTGGTCGTCAACGCGATCGACACCGGCAGGAACGCACGCACGAACCCGATCTCGGCGAGAATCCCGACGACAGCCATGGATGCGCACATGGAAATCGCCCAGGCGACCGCGGCGATCTTGCCCTGCGGTCCCGTCACGACGGCGCGCTCGAGCTCAAACCCGGCCAGGAAGAACAACATCCCGAGTCCGACGTTCGAGATGAGATCAATCGATGGCTCGAACGACGCCCATCCGAGCACGTGCGGGCCGATCAGGATGCCGCAGATCAGCAGCAACACCACCTCGGGCACCTTCGGGCCCGGCGCGTGGCGCACGATCAGGGGCACTGCTGCCGCGATCAGCATGATCAAAAACAGCGAGTGCAGACCGCCCGGGTCAGACACGACACACCCGTCCGCGCGCCTCGCCCGCACCGGGGCGCCCCGGGCCCGCAGCGGCGCACAGCAAGATGGGGGGGCCAGACCTCAAGATGCGGGGCATCGTGATGAACCTCCGGGGGTGGCCCGACCCTACCAGCGCCTGCCGCACGCCCCTCGCCGGCACCCTATGCGGGTTCGTTGCCATCCTCATCACCGGCGTCGAGCCGCGTCCGGGCCGCCGTCAGGAGCACCCGGAACACGACGCCGATGATGATCAGGTCGAGGATCATCTGCGCGGTGACGACGCCGCGGGCGGCATCGGTCGTCGGGGTGATGTCGCCGAAGCCGACCGTCGAGAATACCGTCACGGTGAAATACAGGGCACGGGTGTGGTCGAGGATCTCGGTAAACGTCGTCGGCGACCCGTGGGACATCGACAGGTACGTCGTTGCGAACATGACGAAGAACAACGGAATGAAGAACCCGACGGCGACGGCCGCGCGCAGCTCCGGCAGATCGGCCTTGGCAATACGCGTGACCTGCCACGCGAGCGTGGCGGCCAGCACGACGACGACCACAAGGATACGGACAAGCAGCGCGTCACCGGTCGACGAATCGACGGGCAGCAGGTAGTAGAGACCGATCAGGACCACCCACGAGGCAACAATCTCGCCCGCGGTGCGCGCCAGCGCCCGCCGACGGGCGGCAGCGGGTAGATCACTAAGCCGACGCGCCATCAGCT
>JADGPG010000019.1 GCA_017882545.1 Thermoleophilia bacterium | reverse complement strand
TTTGGTCGGAGACCAGCGGCTCGATGGAGTCGTCTTGCGCGACAATCGATCTGGACGCTCACGCACTCACCCGAGTCGTGGGCTCTTCGTGTTCATCGGTGCGACGCCCTGCACCGAATGGCTGGATGGGCAGCTCGCCGCCGATGACCACGGTTTTTTGCTCACCGGAGATGACGTCCCCCCGAGCGCCCTCGATCATCCGGGCCAGCAACCCCTCCCGCTTGAGACGAGCCGGCCGGGGGTGTTCTGCGTCGGCGACGCGCGAAGTCGGTCAATCAAGCGGGTGGCAACTGCCATTGGCGAGGGTTCGATGGCCGTACGACTCGTGTTCGATCGTCTAGAAGCGATGGGATTGGCCATCGCTGACCTGGACGGAGCGGACCCGTGAGCTCGGTGCTGCATGGCCGCCTGGACCGTCGAGAGCCAGTCATCTCGGCTCGCTGCCGGCCGTTAGGTCCCCGCATCGGGTTGCGCACTGCCGCGCGCGGCTGCGCTCCCTTTAGAGTTGGCTATGCGGCACGGCCCGTGGTCGGCGCCTTCAGGTCGTTGGTGCCGCCAACGGGTTGTTCCAGCGCTCCTTGTGGCCTGCGCTGGACCATCGAGGGCCCCGTTAGCCACCGGCATAACTTGCTGAGAAGACCCTAAGAATGGGGGTTCTCGGGGAATGCCCCCAACGGGATTCGAACCCGTGTTGCCGCCTTGAAAGGGCGGAGTCCTAGGCCACTAGACGATGGGGACCGCGCCGGGGAGATTACCGAGCCCCGGAGGCTCGCGCGGGACGGAAAAAGGCCCGGAGCACATCCGACAGCAGTCGGGGTGCTCCGGGCCCGGTGGCAGCAGTGGTTTGGCTAATGGGACGGATTACCCGCCCCCGTGCTGCCGAGGTGCGCATGGGGACGCGTCCCCTAGCTACTGCCACCTCCACGTTGATCACAAATTGGGACCACCTCCTTTCTGTGGTATCTCGACATTAGAGGACCCCTAGGACGCAGCAAAGGCCCGTCGGTGGTGACGAATGCCCGGGGTATCGACGACCGACTCCCGGGGCGGCTGGCGGCGTCCCCAACTAACCTTCGGATCGCCCCCCGGGACCGGCGCGCGGTGGTCGTCGCCCGCACTGGGCGGTGCGGCCCCCGCGGGCCGCTCGCACGAGGTCGTCAATCCCCCGGCTTTCGTCCGCGGAAGCCGGCAGCCCCGCAGGAGCCTCCCGCCATGGCCCGAGCAGTGTGGAACGGAGCGGTCATCGCCGAATCCGACGCAACCGTCGAGATCGAGGGCAATCAGTACTTCCCGCCAGACTCGATCGATCGCGCCTTGCTGCGTGGCTCGGGTACGCACACAATCTGTCCGTGGAAGGGCACGGCCAGCTACTACGACGTCGTCGTGGACGGCCAGATTAGTGCGGACGCAGCCTGGTTCTACCCGACCCCGGAGGATGTGGTCGCCAACATCACCGATTACGTCGCGTTCTGGCGCGGCGTGAGGACTGAAGTCTAGGCGGGCGCCGGTACGGGGACCGCGGCGATCCGTGTCGGGTCGGGCAGGCGATCATTGAAGGTGCGCGTCAGTACGAGCTGATAGTCGAGGATCGACCGCGCGCGAAACGCGGCCTCGCACGAGGCCAGATAGAAGCGCCAGCCGCGGATGAACTGCTCGTCGAACCCAAGCGCAAGCACGGCACGGCGCTCAGATTCGAATCGGTCACGCCACAGCTCGAGCGTCCGGGCGTAATGGATGCCGATGTCCTCGACGTCCGCGACCACCAGCTGGGATCGCGACGCCATCGCACGGGTCATCGCCTCCAGGGACGGCAGGTTGCCGCCCGGGAAGATGTATTCACTGATCCAGTCACGACTCCGGCGGTAGCGATCGTAGCGTTGGTCCGGCATCGCGATGGCCTGCATGCAGGCGATCCCGTTCGGAGCCAGGAGTCGATCGACGCTCGCGAAAAAGCGCGGCAGCTCGCGGTGGCCAATCGCCTCGATCATCTCCGTTGACGCGATAGCCGTGTAGGTCCCCTCGCGCGTTCGGTAGTCCTGCAGGCGCAGCTCGACGCGGTCCGCAAGTCCGGCGTCGCGGATGCGCCCGTTGGCAAGCGTGAGCTGCTCACCCGAGAGCGTCACACCGGTGACGCGGGCCCCGAACTCACCCGCGGCGACCATCGCGAAGGCGCCCCAGCCGCAGCCAATCTCCAAGACGTGATCGTCGGGCCCCAAGGCGAGCTTGCGGCAGATCATCCGATGCTTGGCCAGCTGGGCGCTCGCCAGATCGGTCGCGGCGTCCTCGAACACGGCACACGAGTACGTCATCGAGGGGTCGAGAAACAGCGCGTAGAAGTCGTTGCCGAGGTCGTAGTGGTATTGGATCTGGTTGCGCGCGAGTGCCATCGAGATCCGCTCGGGCAGGCGCGGGCGGTGGTCGCGGATCCGCGTGATCAGGCGCCCGTGCGAGGTCGTCGCGACGGCGTTCGCGCGCCGCAGCAGCAGCTCGATTGCACCCGGCAGATCGTCGGCGTCCCACTCGCCGGCGACGTATGCCTCCCCGACACCGGTCATCCCGCGCGCGGCAACCCGCCGGTACACGTTGCGCGAGTGAATCCGGACGGTCGGGTGTGGTCCGGGCGCTGCTGCGGCGCTGCGCCGGACCGATCCGTCCGGATAGCGCACCTCGAAGGCGCCCCGCGGCGGGCTGGCGAAGGCGCTGCGCGCAAGCCGTGCGACAAGCGGCGTCAGCGGGGAGCGGTGCACGCGCGGCGGCGGGCGGAGCCCACGGCGTTCGGTCGAGGCCGTGGCGTGGTCAAGTGTCCCGTAGTCGGTGCGGAAGGGCGGCTTGCGGACGACCGGCACGCCCTTGTGATGCAGGCGCAGGGCCTCCCAGTGGATGAGTGTGGTGACCCGCTGGGGCATGAGCGGCGCTCTGAGCTGTGACGCGACCAGGTTGGCCGGGGTGAAGTCCCGGCGCCGCCCGGTCAGCGTCGTGTGCAGGACGCGCGCGCCGTCCTCGGAGACGGAGATCGCGAGGATCAGGCGCTCGCCGGGCGGTGCGGCGACGATCCGGTACGACTGGTGCATCCCGAAGAACGGCGAGACGTGCAGCGCCTTGTCGACGTTCCACTCGAGTAGCGACCCACGGGTCGTTGCCCCATCGGCGGGCAGCACATAGAGATGGCGTTCCCCGAACGTGTTGCTCACTTCGGCGATCATCGCCGCGAGCGCACCGTCGGGCCGCCAGCACCAGAAGCACGCGATCGGATTGAACACGTATCCGAGCGTGCGCAGATTGGTCACGAGGACGATTCGGCCCCCGTCGAGCGCGATGCCATGCTTGGCCAAAATGTCGCTCACGTTCGCGCGCAGACCGCGCTCGGCGTCCCCGAAGTGGTCGGCCGCCCGCAGGCTCACCGGCGCGCGCCGGTCGGCGCCGAACAGCCGCGTGCTGCGCTCGAGCGCACCGAGTTCGTCGAGGTCGATCGCGTACACCGACACCCGGTAGGAGAACCGGTGCGCGGCGGGCACCGAGCGTGCATGCATGACGCGGCCGGTGTAGATCCCGGACCTCACCCCACGGCGCCCAGCGCCCGGGCAACGGCCAGCCCCGATCGCAGGCCGTCCTCGTGGAAGCCGTGGCGGTGGTAGGCCCCGGCGTACCAGATGCGGTCCGCGCCGTTGATCTCGGGAAGGCGTGCCTGCGCCCGCAGTGCGGGGAAGCTGTAGCGGGGGTGCGCGTAGTCCAGCTCGGTGATGATCCGGGTGGGCGTGACGTCGGCGCGGTTGAGCGTCACGGCATACGGCGTCGGGGTGTCCAGACGCTGCAGGCGATTGAGCAGATACGTCACGGTGGGTGGGTGATCGGGGTCGGTGCAGTCATCGACAAGGTAATTCCAGGACGCCCACGTGGCTTTGTCGGGTGGCAGCATCCTGCGGTCCGTGTGGAGCACGGCGTGATTGGCGGTATAGGTGATGTCGCCGAGCACGCTCTGCTCGCGGGGCGTCGGCGATCCCACGAGCGCGAGCGCCTGATCGGAGTGGGTTGCCAGAACCGCGGCGTCGAACCCGGCGACGGTGCCGTCGGCGAGGGACACCTCGATGCCCGTTGCGGCGCGGTGCACCGCGGCGACCGCGGTGTCGAGCCGCACCCGGTCGTCGAGGCGCGCGGTGATCGCGTCGACGTAGCTGCGACTGCCGCCGACGACCGTGCGCCAGGTCTGTCGTCGCAGTGCAAGCAGGTTGTGGTTGGCGATGAACGCCAGGGCGGCGTCGGCCGGGAACGCGAGCGCATCGCCCGGAGACATCGACCAGAGCGCCGCCGTGAACGGGACCAGGAAATGGTCCCGAAAATCGCGCGAGAAGCCCTCCTGCTCGACGAGCTGCCCCAGCGTGCGGGTACGATGGCGTCCGTCGCGCCAGCGTCCGGAGATGGCGGCGAATCTGATGATCTGGGTCGCCAGCCGGAGCATGCGCGGATCACGCACGTGACGGCGCTGGCCCCAGAGATCGCGGCCCGCGTAGGCGAGCCCGCAACGCGCGCATGTGACCGAAAACGACATCTCGGATTCCTGCGTGCGAACCCCGAGCTCAGCGAACAAGCGGGTCAGGAGTGGGTAGTTACCGGTGTTGTGGACCAGAAAGCCGGTATCCAGCGCCAAGTCCGGGCCGTCATCGCGCGGCACCGTGACGGTCTGCGCATGCCCGCCGGCGCGCGCATCGCGCTCGAACACGTGGATGTCGTGCACTCCGGCGAGCGCATGGGCGGCCCCGAGCCCGGCGATACCCGTGCCGATGATGGCGATCTTCACCCGGCGCAGGCTAGCGCGAGTTGCGCTGCGTACCGCCGACTACCGTACTCGGCACCAGACCGGTCAGGTGCGGCTACGCTGTCGGCCGATGACCACCGCGCCCGATCCCACGACCGCCCCGCCGCCCCAGGTCATCATCGGGACGGCCCGGGCGCAGACGAGCCCCGGCAGCCGCTTGGTCACACTCGCAGCGGTCGCGATTCCGCTCATCGGCGTGTTGTCGGCGGCAGGCATCCTCTGGGGCGTCGCGCTGCGTCCGCTGGATCTCGGTCTGTTTGCGGTCCTGTATGTCTTCTGCGGTCTCGGGATCACGATCGGCTACCACCGCTTGTTTTCGCACCGCAGCTTTCAGACGTCGTCGTGGCTTCGCGGCACTCTCGCGATCGCTGGCGCGATGTCGACCCAGGGCCCGGTAACCCAGTGGGTGACCGACCACCGTCGCCATCACGCCCACTCAGATCGCGACGGCGATCCGCATTCCCCCCACGGACACGGGGATGGCTGGCTTGGATCCCTGAAGGGTCTGTTCCACGCCCACATGGGGTGGCTGTTCACCACCAAAGGCATGGAACGGGGGGCCGCCTGGGGCGGCGATCTCTACAACGACGCGGTCATTCGGAGGATCGACCGGCTGTATGTCGTCTGGCTCGTCTTGGGGCTGGGCATCCCGTTTGCGCTCGGGTGGGCGATTGCCGGCAGCGTCACGGGCGGGATTGAGGCCTTCGTGTGGGCGGGCCTGGTGCGTGTGTTCGTGTTCGACCACGTGACGTGGAGCGTCAACTCGATCTGCCACACCTTCGGGCGCCGGCAGTTCCAGACGACCGACGAGAGTCGCAACGTCGGAGTCGTCGCGGTCCTCACCTTTGGCGAGGGCTGGCACAATAACCACCATGCGTTTCCCGGGTCCGCCCGGCACGGGCTCGGTCGCTACCAGGTTGACGTGAGCTGGCTGGTGATCCGCGGCCTCGAGCGGCTCGGGCTCGTCTGGAACGTCAAGGTCCCGACGCGCGATCGCATTGCACGCCGCTTGGCCTAAGCCGGCGGGTCGCCGGCGAACCGGACGAGCTCCTCGCTGACCAGCTCGCGCCAGTCCCGAGCATGCGGGAGGCGCACGATACGCCCGAATGGCCGAATCGCGATGCCATGCACGCCGCCGCGGATGACCGTGTGGCTCGCGTCCGCACCCGCCACCCGGAGGCGCGCAACGCCCGCACGGGAATGGTTCGGATGGACCCCCAGGACACCCACGCGCGTGCCGTCGAGGCTCCCGTGAATGACACGGATCCGGGCGCCGTCGAGCTGGGCGAGCTCGAGCTGTTCGGGAATCCAGGGGGCAAGCGCAATGACCTCGCGAATACCCTCCTGGCCGGCGCACACCAGGCTGGCCGCCCCGCCCGCCGAGAATCCCAACAGTGCCAGTCGGCTTGCGCCCCGCGCCCGGACCACACCGACCGCGTCGTGTGCGTCGGCGACCAGCGAATCGAGCGCGCGCCAGGACTTGATGCGGTAGCGCACTTCCGCGAATCCGATCTCGGGAAAGCGTGGCGCCAGTTGCCCGACCAGCCACTCGATGCTGGGGCTCCAGTCTCCCGGGACGGCTCGGGCGACACCGCCGTTCATGCAGATGACGACCGGTCCGTCGGACGGCCCCACGAAGCGCACCGCCCCGCCTGAGGGCAGCGGTACCGCGTTCACCTGTCGCCGGGGGATCGGAGCACCGGCCGATCGTAGCGGCCGTGCCCGGTGCTACGCCTTGGTGTGGGGTTCCTCGCTGTGCACCAGGAGCACGGCGCACGGGGCGATCGCCACCAGCTTCTGGGTGAAGCTGCCCAGCACGGTCTTCTCCGGACCGCCGTGGCGTGCGACGACGATGACGTCGGTGCCGTGCTCAGCGGCCCACTCGGCGACGGAGTGGGTCGGGTTGCCTTCTAAGACCACCGACGCTTCGTCGTCGTTGGCAACCGTGGCGATCCACTCTTGGGCGATCTCGATGAGCGGCGTCTGGTCCTGAATGATGCCGCCGCCCAGCCCTGCGGCGAGTTCGGTCAGAAACGACGGCGGCGCGATCACGTGCAGGAGCGTCAGGGTGCCGTCGTCGCCGCGTACTGTCCGTGCGGTGTCGAGCGCCCGCACGGCGCCCGGGGAGTCGTCCATGCAGACCACGATGTGCGAAAACCCGGCCATCGCGGGGAAGTATATGCGCCCGGTGGGCGTCTGGCGTAGCGTGGGCGTTGGCGCTGCTAGCCTCATCTGCGCGATGGAGGGCAGCCCGCCACACGCCGACGCATCGGTCGGTGACCACATCGTCTGGGGCGGCCACGCCACGGTGCGGATCGTCCTGGGCGCCGCCGCCGTGTTGACCGATCCGGTGCTGCGCCGGCGCGTCATGCACCTGCAGCGCGTCGTGCCGCTCGTGGCGGGTCTCGGTGCGGATCTGCGGGCGGTGTTGATCTCGCACCTGCACCACGATCACCTGGATCTGGCGTCGCTGCGGATGCTCCCGGGCGCGGCGCAGATCGTGGTCCCGGTCGGGGCGCGGCCGGCGCTTGGGCGGCGCACGCTCCAGCAGGTGATCGAGCTCGCGCCGGGCGAATCGGTCGACATTGGAGGCGTGCAGGTGCGGGCGACCATCGCCAGGCATGACGGCAGCCGCCTAGGTCGTCGCGGCGTGGCGGCTCCGGCGCTCGGCTATGTCATCGAGCGCGCCGCGACGACCGTCTACTTCGCCGGCGACACGGACATCTTTGCGGGAATGGCGGATATCGCCCCGCGGATCGACTGCGCGCTCTTGCCGGTCTGGGGCTGGGGATCGACGCTCGGACCGGGACACCTTGATCCCGAACGTGCCGCGGACGCGCTGACCCTGCTGCGCCCGCGCATCGCCGTGCCGATCCACTGGGGCACGTACCGTCCGGTCGTCGGTCGTGGTGCCCCTCCGCCGCAGGCGGGCGCGCCGGAGACGCGATTCGCCGCCGCCGCCGCCCTGCGGGCACCCGGCGTTGCGGTGCGCATCCTCGCGCCCGGAGAGCCGCTCGCCGTGGGCGGGGCGGCCTGCGCCTGATCTGCCCCGCTACGCTGAGCGCGTGCAGACGCCCGCTTCGATCCTCGACTTGACGCCGGTGCCCGAGGGCGTCGGAGCGCGCGGCGCGATCCAGAATTCAATCGCGCTCGCCAAGTCGGCGGAGACGTTCGGGTACCACCGGTATTGGGTGGCCGAGCACCACAACAGTCCGACGATGGCATGTCCGTCGCCCGAGGTGATGATTGCCCACATTGCGTGCGCAACGAGTGCGATCCGGGTCGGTTCGGGGGGCGTGATGCTTCCGAATCACAGCTCGCTGCGGGTGGCCGAGGCGTTCCGCGTGCTCGAGGCGCTGCACCCGGGCCGGATCGACCTCGGCCTCGGTCGGGCACCGGGCACCGATGGGCGGACGGCCTACGCGCTGCGGCGCGGCGCGAGTGCGACGGATGACTTTCCGCAGCAGCTGGCGGAGCTGCTCGCCTATACGGAGACGGGGTTTCCGAGCGACCATCCGTTTGCCGGGATCGCTGCCGAGCCGCATGAGGTGCCACTGCCGCCGATCTGGATTCTCGGGTCGAGCGACTACGGTGCGCAGGTCGCCGGGATGATGGGCGTCGGTTTCGCGTTCGCACGCCATCTCAACCCGCGCGGGGCCACCGATGCGATCGCCCGCTATCGGGACGTGTTCCGGCCGATGGGCCGGATTGCGGCGCCCCGGGTGATCCTGGCGACGTCGGCCATCTGCGCGGACACCACCCAGCGGGCACATGATCTTGCAGCGTCGATGGCGCTCGGAGTCATCCGGCTGCGTAGCGGCCGTCCCGCGCCGCTGCCGACGCCCGAGGATGCCTTGGCGTATCGCTACGACGAGCAGGAGCTCGACCAGGTCCGTCGCTACCGGCGCGCCCAGGTGGTCGGTACCGCCGATGAGGTCAGCGATGAGCTTCGTGCGCTCGTGCGCCAGACCGGTGCGGACGAGCTCATGCTGATGGCGATGGTCCACAGCCACCAGGAGCGGGTGCACTCATATCGGCTCGTCGCCGCGGCGCTCGGGCTCGGCGCATCGCAGTCGCCCGCGCCCGCGTAACACCGGCGACAGCGTGCTCGATCCGGGGGAGCGGTGCCGTCCGGATGACAGGAAACAACGGCTGAGTCGCGAACCATCAGACCACCAGGCGTCCGCCCGTCGACGGGCGTATCGCCGCGCGTTGCATCACCCCGGGGAGCCGCATGATTTCGTATTTCCAGTCGATCGTGCTCGGCATCATTCAAGGCGTGAGCGAACCGTTTCCGGTCTCCAGCCTCGGCCACAGCGTGATCGTCCCGAAGCTGCTCGGCTGGAACCTGAGCCAGAGCAACGACAAGTTCGTCACATTCCTCGTCGCGACGCACTTCGCCACGGCGCTGGTGTTCTTGGGCATCTTCTGGGACGACTGGGTCCGGATCGTCCACGGGCTCGTACGCTCGATCGTTCAGCGCGGTATCGCTCCCGGCGACACCGACGCCCGCCTGGGCTGGCTGCTGGTCATCGGCACCGTGCCGGCGGGGATCATCGGTCTCGCGCTGCAGCACCCGCTTGAGAAGCTGTTCGGCAACGCCAAGCTCGTCGCCACCGTCTTGATCCTCAACGGACTGATGCTCCTCTATGCCGAAGCACGTCGGCGACGGGCGCGGGTCGACGTCGCCGACGACGACGCGCGCCTGGCGCGCAGCCTGACGCCCAAGTCCGCGGGCGGCATCGGTCTCGCGCAGGCGCTGGCGCTGATTCCCGGGTTCTCGCGTTCCGGTGCGACCATGAGCGGCGGGCTGTTGCAGGGGCTCTCGCACCGCGACGCGGCCCGGTTCTCGTTCCTGCTGGCAACCCCGATCATCCTCGCGGCGGCGCTGCTGAAGATGCCCGGACTGTTCGGGTCCGCCGGCAGCGGCATCCGCGGTCAGGCGCTGGTCGGGGCGATCGCCGCGGCGATCGCCGCCTGGGTGAGCATTCGGTTCCTGTTGCGGTTCTTCGTGACGAACCGCCTGACCCCGTTCGGGATCTACTGCATCATCGCCGGCGCGGTCTCGCTGGTCTGGCTGACCGTCGCCTGAGCGTCGCTGGACGCACGCAACGGCCGCGGGCGGCCGATGCGTGCGTCGCCGGGTGGGCTACTTGAGCGTGCCGACCTGCGACTTGGCCGCGCTCAGGATCGACGCCGGCAGCGGTGCGTTGCCGAGGGCCGTCAGCGCGTTTTGCGCGGTTGAGCCGAAGGCGTAGTTGAGGAAGCTCTTGGTCGGCGCCAAGGCCTTGCTTTCACCGGCCTGCTGGTAGTTGCTGTAGGCGAGCACGAACGTGGTGATCGTGATCGGGTAGGCGCCCGCGGCGCTCGAGTTGAGCAGGCTCGCCTGGAGCGTCTTGGGAACGATCGGCTGGGTCACCTTGGCGGTCGTGCCGGCAGCCGTCACGGCTGGGACCGTCGGGGCGACGTACGTGCCGTTCGGTGCTTTGACCTTCGCCAGCAGGGCCTGGTCACCGGCGCTGAGCACGTCGGCGAGGTCGGCATAGCCGATCGAGTTCGGGTTGTCCTTGACACACTGGAGCACGCCCGGGTTCTTGACCGCGGCGATCACGTGCGGGGCGGTCCAGGTCGGCTGCTTGGAGGCGGGTCCGATCTTGGTCAGGAAGGTGGCGCTCTCGACACCCAGGTACCCCGAGAAGTTCGAGCTCGTACCCGAGGAGTCGGCGCGGACACACACCGTGATGGTCGCGCTCGGGAGGGTCACGCCGGGGTTGTCAGCGGCGATCTGGGAGGCGTTCCACTTGGTGACGGTGCCGTCGAAGATGTCGGCGAGCGTGGCACCGGAGAACTGCAGGTTTGTGGCGCCGGTGACGTTGGTCGGAACACCGATCGCGCCGAGGAATGTCGGGAAGTAGATCGGCGTTACGCCGTTGCGTGTCGAGGCGAGTGTCGCCAGCTCCGACGGCTTGAGCGGGGAATCGGTGGCGCCCCAGTCGACGACGCCGTTGGTCCAGTCGGTGATCCCGCCGCCGGAACCCTTGGAGGTGTACGTGCACAGCTTGGAGTTCGTGCACCAGGTGTTGTATGCGAGGGCGGCGAAGCTGCTGCCGCTGCCGGTGCTCTGGGCTCCCGACGACGAGCTACTGCCACACCCGGCGACCGCGATGGCCGCGCCGGCAACGGCCACGGCCCCGAAGAGCACCGTGCGGCGGTTGCGCTTGGTTCGATCCATTCGGACGTCCCTCCATCAGGTGATCGGGCTTACGATTGAGCATCCGGCGTCCCGCCGACTGCTGGTTCCGGGTCGAGCGTAACCAGCGCATCCCCGGCAAATGTGAAAATGCGCATCATCAATTGTGAACCGATGGTGAAGTTCAGCGCTGCGGGGGCGGCTAGGCTGCGACCGCGGTGAGGGCCCGTGTGGCGAACCGCGAACGGACAAAGGAGCACGTGCCATGGAGACCTCCGTGGACAGTGGCGCCGCCGCCCACGAACCAGACGATCAGCGCCCCGCAAGTGCACGGCGGGCCCGCGAACTGCTGCTCGAGGGGAACCGCTGGTTCGTCGGTCTCGGCGATGCACCCGATGCGCGTACCGCCCGCTGGCATCTCGTGCGCCTCGACGCCGGCGACATCGGGATCGGTGGCGAGGATGATGCCGCGCCGGCGCACACGCCGTTCGCGGCGGTCCTGGGCTGCTCCGATGCGCGGGTGCCCGCCGAGTTGGTCCTGGGCCGGGCCGCAGGTGACCTGTTCGTCGTGCGCGTCGCGGGAAACGTGCCAGGCACGTGGTCGATCGGCAGCATCGACTTCGCCGTCGACAAGCTCGAGACGATGCGGCTGCTGGCGGTGATCGGGCACACCAGCTGCCAGGCCGTCGGCGCGGCGGTCGACGCGTATCTGGCGCCCGCGAGCTACCTCGGGCTGGCGGCGCAGTTGCCGCTGCGGGCGATCATCGACAGCCTGCTGCCGGCCGTTGTGTGCGCGCAGGCGGCGATGGGCGAGGTCTTTGGCGCCAGCGTGTCCGGTCGCTCCGGGTACCGGAACGCGCTCGTGGAGCTGTCGGTCATCCTCAACTCCGCGCTTACGGCCAGCGTGTTGCGCCAGACGTTCGCGGCGCGGCTCGGGGAGACCCTCGACGTGGTCTACGGTGTCTACAACCTCACGAACCGCGTCGTCGGCCTGCCGGCCGATACCGGGGGCGGGACGTGGACCCCCGAGCTCGCGCATCCGCCGGCAGAGGAAGCGGAGGTTGTGGCGCTCGGTCGCGACACCGCGGCGAGCCGCTTCATCGCGGGACTGCTCGACTCGGCGACGCGGGACCGATGAACGGGTTCGCCATCCCATAACGCACCTCACAGGGCACTCCCAGCGCCCGTTGTTAGCGTCGAGGACATCCCGATGTCCATCGGGCTCCACGACGGCGAGCATGGGGTACGGGAGTGCGCGACGGCTGGACTGGCGGGACGGTGACAGGGCAGCGAGCGTGAGCGTGACGAGCACCTCCCGCATCCTCGACGAGGCCCGCGGCCACGAACCGGGTGACGGGCACGGGACCGACGGCAACGAGCGCCTGACGGCGCTCACCGGGACCCTGCTGTTCGTCTTATTGGCGGCCGAGGGGTTTACGATCCTCGCGCTGCACAACCTGCTGACCGCCCACGTGTTCATCGGTGTGCTGTTGATCCCGCCGATCCTGCTGAAACTCGGGTCGACCGGGTATCGGTTCACGCGCTACTACCGGCGTGACCCGGCCTACCGTTCGGCGGGTCCGCCGGCGACGCCGATGCGGATCCTCGCCCCGTTTCTGGTCCTGCTGACGCTCGTCGTGTTCGCTAGCGGCGTCGCGTTAGTCATCACCGGTACGCGCAACGGGAACCCGCTGTTGTTCATCCACAAGGCGAGTTTCATCTTGTGGCTCGTCGTGGCGGCACTCCACATCCTGTATTACCTCGTGCGGATTCCTCGCATCCTCGGTGCCGAGGTTGGCGCCGCCGGGCGCCGCCGCCGTGGCGTCGCCAACCGTGGTCTACGGTTCGCTGCGTTGGCCGGGGCGCTCATCGTCGGCATCGGCCTTGGGTTTGCGTTCATTCCGCTCGCACATACGTGGGAGCGGAAGAACCCGCAGGAGCACTCCGGCCGCGCCGGAACCGTGCCGGTGGCCCGCGCCGGTACCGTGGCGAGCCGGGGTCCGGCGGGAGGCTGAGCACGACGACGGCCTCGTCGAGGCTCGCGCGCGCGGGCGGGTCTCGACCGGATTCCCGCGGTCCTCAAACGCGGCGGTGAGCGACGCGCTCGTACGCACGCGGTGCGGCCGACCAGGCCCGCGTGTCAACGTCCCGTGGAGAGTGCGGCGACCGCGACACCGTCGAGATGACGAGGCCGAGCCGGCCGGTGACCAACACGAACACGACGCCGAACGGGGCGCCCAAGCGATCAGCGGTGTGCCCCGGGGGTCGCGGCGTGTGTCTGGAGGGCACCGATCCCCCCGACGATCAGCTGCACTGACTCGCACCAAGGACGGCTCGTGCTCATCTACCGGTTCTGGAAGGTGGACGGGCGGAGCTAGAGGCGCGGCAGGATGGCGGTGGCCAGCTGCTTTTCGGCGGCAAGTGACGGCGCGGCATGGGCCGGGGCGACCGCGACGCGGAGGTAGGTGTCGCCCTTGAGGACGCTCAGCGACGCGTAGCCGTCATAGAAGGCCTGGTCGCCGTAGCCGGTGATCGCCTGTGGGCGGACGACGGCCGAGGACTTGTAGGCGTTGTACCACTTGGTCGCATTCGGTCCCTTGACGACGACGACGCGCACCGAGTCGGGCTGGGCGATGTTCGGGGTGTGCGGCATCGGCGACGATGCGCCGTAGAACACGCACGCGAGACCGCCCTCGATCGTCGCCGTGCCGAGCGTGCCGGCCGTCACCGACTGACCGAGCGCAGCGGCCACGTCCGGGGTGGTGACGACCGTGCAGGAGTTGAAGTTCGCCGAGGCCGTCGTCGAGCTGCCGGTCGTCGTCGAGGCCGGCACCGTCGTCGTCGCAGTGCGGGCGCCTGGGGACGTGGTCGCCGATGACCCCGACGAACCGCAGCCAGCCAGGACCAAGGCGGCCGACGACAGCCCAGCGAGCGTGACGAGCGTGGGGCGGATCCTCATGTGGACTCCTCTGGACGGCAGATGCCACCTGCAGGCGTTGACCGTAGCCCTCGGCGCCGACGGCGCCGAGGGCTACGGTCAATCGCGGGGGCCCGGCATAGAGTGGCCGCGCGGCTGTGACCGCCATTGTGCATCGACCAGTGCGGAGCCGTCCTTGAACAGTGACCGCGAGCCCGGATTTTCGCCCCGCCACGGATCGTGGTCGGCGACGGGATGACGGTCCCGTCGGCGCCGATACCAGGCACGGGGAGTGTGCGCATCATGCCGCGAGCGATGCGGGCGACGGCGCTCGTGCTGCTCACATCAGCGCCGGTTCTTGCCGCATGCGGATCCTCGGGTGCGGTCTCGACCGTGCCACCGACAGCGGGGCTCGGTTTGGGATCGGCCGTCGATGCCGTCTGCGGACACGGCCTGCGGGTGCAGCTTGACGCGACGGTCGACGCCGTCAGCCCGCAGCAGGCGCCCCACAGATCTGGTGCCCGCCTCGTGCGGATCACCGGGACGACGCCACCGGCCGGCGCGAGCGTGCGGCGCGGCGCGGTCGTCACGCTCCACTATGAGCACCCGTCGTGGGAGGGTGAGGAACTCGTGGCGATGAACGGCGACCACTGCCTGGTGAGTGCTCCGCCGGCCCCGTTGGGCGCCGCCGGCGGTGCCGCCATCGCGGCCGTGGCCGCCTCGCCCGCCTGGCGTGAGATCGCGGGCCAGTTCCCCGCGACCAACGGAACCGTCGGGTGCACCATTCGGGCCGGCGGGCCGGTCGCCGGTATCCCGATACCCGGAACCTGCATCACTGACGTGAACGTGACGCCCATCGGCTTTA
>JADGPG010000126.1 GCA_017882545.1 Thermoleophilia bacterium | reverse complement strand
GCTGGGCCACCGTGATGGCCGAGTAGCTCTGGGTGCTCGAGTATGCGGCTTCCATGTCGCTTGCCGCGTTGCGCAGCAGCGACTTTGCTGCGGCGTCGTTTGCCTTGCCCTGCTGCCCGAGGAACGTCGGGATCGCGATCGCAGCCAGGAGGCCAATGATGATCACGACCACGAGGAGTTCGATCAGGGTGAAACCCTTTTGCCGCTCAGCGCGGTTTCGGATTCGATTGATCATCAGGTCTCCTCCAAGAGAACGTTGATGCCTGGTCGGGGAGCCCCGCCAGAAGAGGGGGAGCGGCATTCCAGGCACACCTAATGTCGGCCGCGCTAACAGATACTTAACGCCTGTGACCAAAATTTCGTTCACGCGCGGCCCGCGCTAGGGTCACACTCCATGACAACGACGCCCCTCACCTCGCCCATCACCCTGGTCACGGACGGCGCCTGCTCGGGCAACGGCACTGCCGACAGTCGCGGCGGCTGGGCGGCAATCCTCAATGACGCACACGGCCGTGAGGTGGTGCTAACCGGCGGTGAGGCACCGTCCACCAACAACCGCATGGAACTGACGGCGGCACTCGAGGGCCTGTCCGCCGCACCCGCCGGCGCAGACGTCGAGCTTGTCACCGATTCGACCTACGTCGCAAACGCGATCTCGCAGGGCTGGCTGTCCGGCTGGCAGCGCCGCGGGTGGCGCACCGCGGCCAAGCAGCCCGTCGCCAATCGCGAGTTGTGGGAGCGCATGATTCGTGAACTGGCCCGCCACCATCGTGTCCGCACGACCCTCGTCCGCGGCCACGCCGGTCATGACGCCAACGAGCGCGCCGACCGACTCGCCCAGCAGGCGGCCGCCGAGGATCATGGCCCCGCTGCACGGCCCGAGCATGAGGTCCCGGCGGCGGCGTCGGGAAATGACACGACCCAACTGGGATTCGCAATCGATTCCTGACCGCCCCGCCGGCACGTATCCCGCCGCCCTGCCACACTCTCAGCTATGCAATCTTCGATTCCCCTCGGCCGCATCGCCGGCATCCCGATCAGCGCCAATTGGAGCCTCCTCCCCCTGCTGGCCCTGCTCGTCTGGCAGCTTGATCAGGTGGTCTTCCCTGCGACCAATCCCGGACTTGGCGGCGGGGTCTACCTCGGGATGGGCGCCATCGCGGCGCTCGTGTTTGCCGTGTCGATCCTGGCCCATGAATTTGGACACGCACTGCAGGCGCGCCGCGAGGGCATGACGATCCACAGCATTACGCTGTGGCTGTTCGGCGGGGTTGCCCGGTTTGAGGGATTCTTTCCGAGTGGACCGGCTGAGATCCGCGTCGCGCTCGCCGGGCCTGCGGTCTCGCTGGTCCTGGGCGGGGCCCTGTACGGAATCACCCGTACCGGGGTCGTGCCAGGAGCTCCGACGACGGTGATCTGGTGGTTGGCCATGATCAACCTGCTGCTGGGCGTGTTTAACATGCTTCCCGCCCTGCCGCTCGACGGCGGCCGGACATTCCGCGGCATCGTCTGGGCGATCACGGGCAACCTTCGCCACGCCACCCGGATTGCGATGCAGCTGTCCAGGGTTCTCGCTTTCCTGGTGATCGCCGCCGGCGTGATCCTCGCGGCCTCCTTCGGCGACACCGTCGGCGGGATCTGGCTCGCGTTCATCGGGGTCTTCATCCTGCAGGCAGCGAACATCGAAGGTCAGGTCACGGTCCCGGCGGAATCGGACGGCCTGCGGACCGCTCCCACCACGCCGACCCGTGACGCTGCACCGCTCGCGCACGGCAACGGCGGCCGCGTCGCCCGCGAGTTGATGCATCCGTTCGCTGCGAGCGTGACCCCGTCGAGCCCGATCGGGGCCCTGATCGGGCCGATGACCGACGCGGCGCCCGGAACCGCCTACCCCGTGATCGCAGACGGCGAGGTTCAGGGGCTCCTCGTGCGGGAAGTGGTGCTCGCGATGCCGGCCGACCGGATCGACACCGCAACCGCCGCCGACCTGACGGTCCGCCGTGCCGACCTGACGGTCGTCGCTCCCGACGCCCCGGCCGCGATCGTCGAGCAGGCGGTGTCCCAGGATCGATGGGGACGCGCCCTCGTGGTCGACGACGGAATCCTTGTCGGCTTTATCGGACTCCAGGACTTCCGGCGGCGCCCCGTGACCCCGTAACGCGGGGCCTCGCGCCCGGGATCAGGTGGCCGGTCGGCGCACGACGTAGGCGGCCGCACGCGCAAACGCATTGGGTCGCCGGACGGCGAGCCCGTGCGCCGGACCGCCGTCTCCGCCGAGGATGACGCGGTCGCTCACCACCAGCCCTTGGCTGACGGCGAGCGCCTCGAAGTCACGGATAGTGAACGGATGGATGTTGGTCGTCTCGAACCACGGCTGCGGGGCGAGCCGGGGGATCGGCATGCGGCCGCGCAGCAAAAAATGGGCGCGCAACGCGATGTGCCCATAGTTGACAAACGACACGATCCCGGTGTCGGCCACGCGCATCATCTCCCTGAGCACCAGACGCGGCCGTCGCGTGGCCTGCAGGGTCTGAGACAACACGACGACGTCGAATGAGCCATCGGCAAAGTCGGGCAGGCCCTCGTCGATGTCGGCGGTCACCACCGGTATCCCGCGTGCGACACAGACGTGGAACGCCTCTGCGGATACCTCCACCCCCTGCCCCTCGCACCCGCGGTGGCGAATCAGCTCGTCGAGCAACGCGCCGTCCCCGCAGCCCAGATCCAGCACCCGTGCGCCGGCCGGAACCAAGTTCGCGATGACGCCGAGGTCAAGCCGCACGCGCACTCCGGGTGCTGCCAGCCGCAGTGGGCCGGCCGAGAAAGTCCGCCACCGTCCGGTGGTACTCGGGAAGGACCAGCAGGAACGAGTCGTGTCCGTGCGGCGAGGCGATCTCGCGAAAGGTCACCGGCACACGGTGTGCGGCGAGCACCCGGACGACATCACGCGAGTGGGCGGTGTCGAACCGCCAGTCGGAATCGAAACTGACGACCAGAAACGGCGCGTGCAGGCGCTCGAGCTTGGGCGCCGCCTGCAACATGTCGTCGAACGGGTCGAAGTAGTCCATGGCCCGAGTGAGGTAGAGGTAGCTATTGGCATCAAAGCGGCGCAGAAACACCTCGCCCTGGTGGTGCAGATAGCTCTCGACCTGGAAGTCGACATCGAACCCGAAACGAGGAGTAGTGCCGTTCTGCAGCCGGCGCCCGAACTTCTCCCGCATCCCCTCCTCGGAGAGGTAGGTGATGTGGGCCATCATCCGGGCGACTGCCAGCCCGGCGTCCGGACGTGCGCCGATGCGCTGGTAGTCACCGCCGTGGAAGTTCGGATCGCGCATGATCGCCTCGCGGGCAACCGCCGAGAAGGCGATGTTTTGGGCCGTCAGCCGGCTGGTGGCACATACCATCACGGCGGCCCCAATCTCATCGGGGTGCTCCATCGCCCAGTGCAGGACCTGCATTCCGCCCAGTGATCCGCCGATCGCGGCGTGCAGGCGATCGATTCCGAGATGTGTGATCAGCGCCCGGTGCACGCTCACCATGTCCCCAACGGTAAACAGGGGAAACCGCAGCCCGTACGGCTGCTCGGTCGCGGGGTTCACCGACGACGGGCCCGTCGTCCCCATGCACCCGCCAAGGAGATTGGCGCAAATGACGAAGAACCGGTCGGTGTCGACCGGCTTACGGGGCCCGATGAAGTTGTCCCACCAGCCGGGCCGCGTCGGATCGCCATGGTGACCGGCGGCGTGGGCGTCGCCGGTCAGGGCGTGACAGATCACGATCGCGTTCGACCGGTCCGCATTGAGTTCCCCGTAGGTCTCATAGGCGACCTCGATCGGTGCCAGTTCGACACCGCTGTCAAGCACGAGCGGGCGCATCGCGTCGAACAGCTCGACACGTTGGGTTGTCACAAAGCCAGCCGATGCGCCGTAAGTGTTGTGCACTACATCAGTCACCGTGGCCTCCATCTTGCCCGGTAACCAGGCCGGCCACGGTCCACGTCGGTGACGGAGGCCGCGGCCGGGGGAAGGCCATGATCCGGAGCAACGCTCCCTCAGCGCTAGGCCGTCGCGGCCGCCAGCGCCTGATCGATGTCGGCGAGGATGTCATCGATGTGCTCGATGCCGACCGACAGCCGGACCATATCGGGGGTCACCCCCGACTCTCCGAGCTCGCGCTCGTCAAGCTGGGAGTGCGTCGTCGTCGCGGGGTGGATCGCGAGCGACTTGGCGTCACCGATGTTCGCAAGGTGCGAGATCAGCGTGAGGCTGTCAATGAACTTCCGGCCGGCGTCGGCGCCCCCTTGGATGCCAAAGGTGAGGATGGCGCCGTAACCACCGGTCAAGATACGCGTGGCGATCTCGTGGTCCGGTGCGCTCTCCAGGCCGGGATACGAGACCCAGTTCACCTTCGGGTGCTTGGAGAGGTGCTCGGCCACAGCGAGCGCGTTGCTCGAGTGGCGCTCGATGCGCAGCGGCAGCGTCTCGATGCCCTGCAAGATCAGGAACGCATTGAACGGCGACAGCGCGGCGCCGATATTGCGGAGAAGCACCGTCCGGACGCGACCGATGTACGCCGCCGGCCCGAGGGCGTCGGACCAGACCACGCCATGGTACGACGGATCGGGCTTGGTCAGGCCGGGGAAGCGGTCGGCGTGGGCGGTCCAGTCGAACTTGCCCGAATCGACGATGATGCCGCCGATCGAGTTGCCGTGGCCGCCGATGAACTTCGTCAGCGAGTGGACGGAGATGTCGACGCCGTGGTCGAACACCTTGCAAAGAATCGGCGTGGGGATGGTGTTGTCGACGATCAGCGGCAAACCCTGCTCGTGCGCAGCGGCCGACCAGGCATCGAGATCGATTACGTTGACGCGCGGATTCCCGACCGTTTCGGCAAACACCGCGCGGGTGTTGGCATCGGTCAGCCGCTCGACCGCGGACGGATCGTCGGGGCTCGCGAAGCGCACCTCGATGCCAAATTGCGGCAGCGTGTGGGCGAACAGGGCATAGGTGCCGCCGTAGAGCGTGGAGATCGCGATGATGTTGTCGCCGGCGCGCGCGACGTTCAGGACCGAGTAGCTCACGGCCGCCTGTCCGGATGCCGTCACGTTCGCCGCGATGCCGCCCTCGAGCTGGGTGACCCGCTGCTCGAGCACGTCCCAGGTCGGGTTCATGATCCGGGTGTAGATGTTTCCCGGCGTCCGCAGCGCAAACAGGTCGGCAGCGTGGTCGGTGTCGTTGAACACGTACGAGGTGGTCTGGTAGATCGGCACGGCCCGCGCGTTGGTTGCGGGATCGGGGGCCTGGCCCCCGTGCAGGGCAATCGTTTCTGCGTGCTGAGCGCTCAATTCATTCCTCGGAGTTTGGGCGGCCGGGGCTTGCGGCGCGCTGGTGCGACGGGACCACCGGCGCCACCACCGCGGTGCCGCGGGATTCTGCGTGGACTCGGTGGGCTGCGGTGTCATGGGATCCTAGTGTGCCGGGTGCCCCGTCGTTGTGACGGGACGCAATATTGCCAAATCCTTACTGGCTTTCTTGGGAAAGCTACGGACGGCATTGGGAGGTGTCAAATACCGCGGCAGTCCGTCCCTGCGCCGTCCGCGGGACGAGCCGGTATCGTTGCCGTATGGAAACCGGAGTCAGCTACACCGAACTGCGCCCCGACAGCACTGAACGGTTCGTCCCGCTGCGGCGCGAACTGGGCGTCACCACCTTCGGCCTCAATCAGGTGGTGCTCCCGCCGGGCGCGCGCGGCAGGATCCACGCGCACCGTCACCAGGAAGAGGTGTATCTCGTCCTCGAGGGTACGCTGACGCTCCTCGTCGACGGAGTCCCGATCGACCTCGACGCCGGCCGCGTGGCGCGCGTCGGACCCGAGGTGCGGCGGCAACTGGCCAACTACGGGCCGGGTCGAGTGGTCCTGATCGCGCTCGGTGGCGCGAACCCCCACGAAGGTCGTGACGGCGTCGCATTTGCCGACTGGAGCGATCCTGCCGGCACCAGCCCACAACAACTTCCCGTCCCGGACGATATCCCGGCGGATCAGCTCCGCCGGACCCCTCCCCCGGCTACGGCGCCGGAGCCGCGCCGGGCTGGGTGACCGGGGCAGTGGGCGGCACAAGCCCGCCCGGGCTCTGAACCGCGACGCCGCGGGACGGCCGCCAAGCGACGACGCGCTCCCGCGACCGCGCCAACGGCCCCGGATCTCCCGGGCGCGCACGAACGACAGACGCGGTGACGCCCCAGGCGCGCAGCGAGCGTCGTGCATCGGCGGCCTGCGCCGCCGAATCCACGCGGACCGCGACCACGAGGTACCGTCGGACCCGTCCGAGGCGTCGGACGATCAACTGACGTCCCGGGGCGATGGACCGGAGCCGCGCAAACGCACCGCGGGCGGCCGCAGGGCTACCCGTTGTGCGCGTCACGAGCAGGTACGTCCCCCGTGCGCGGGTCACAGGTGCGGGCGTTGCGGGCGGGGTCGCGGTGCCACCGGCGACGGCCGGCTCCGATGGCTTGGGCAGATTGCTCTGACCCACCCAAAACCACGTGCTTGGCAGCCCGAGGTCCGCGGCAATCGTGGCGCCGGTCATCGTCACGGTGCGTCCCGAGGCCAGCTCGACCCGTGCCAGCCGCACCCGCGGTGAGACCCCTCGGGCAACGACAACGACGCGGGCAACCGCACCACCGGTACCCAACAGCCGGCCGAGTTCGGGTCCGGTGAACTTGGGCGGTCGCGGCCACCGGTGAAGCGGCGCGCCGACGTCGAAGGGATCCGGCACTCCGGTCAGGTACGGGACGGCGGCCCCGCCCCAGACGTTTTGCACGCTCTCGGTGTGACCCCCGTCGCTTGCGGCGAAGAATGCCGGGATAATCGCACCGCGATAGGTGATCACGACACCGGCGGTCCGGGCCACCGCGGCGTCCGTCGCTGGGGCTTCGGCTGCGACGCCGCCGTACGCTTGGCTGCGAGTGTCGCCAAAGACATCGAAGGGCGCCGTGGGGCGGATCGATCGAAGGGCGTAACTGCGCGCCGCGATCGCCTGTGCCCGGAGCGCCTCGGGCTTCCATCCCGAGGGCATTTCCGCCGGCACGACCCCCCGCAGGTACTGCTCGATCGGAACGACATCCACGATCCGCACGGCCGCGCCCGAGGGTGCCAGGGTCAGGGCGCCGCGATACGGGCGCCCGTTCAGGGTCACCAGACCGCCCCCGACGGGCACCAGCCGCATCCGGGCGGCCGCGGTGCCGACCACGACGCCCGACGTCATGAGGGCGACCATGCCACGACCGGTGTGACGAACCGTGTAGGCGACACCGGACCGTAGGCCGCGACGGGCGCCCGTCGCCGAATTGATCAGCACACCGCCCCCCCGGACGCCGATCCGCATCGACCCGGAGGCGGCGGCGATCTCGACCCGGATCGTTCCGGTCGGTGCGTGACCGAGCTGCGTCCCGCGGTAGAACCACGTGAGAATCCGGGCCGCGTTCCACCCGGCACGCGCGGCGCCCTGGGCGCCGTACTGGGACATCCCGATACCGTGCCCGTCGCCACGCCCAAAGAAGGTAAAGGTGACCGTCCCGTTCGCACCGGCAGCCGGCACGCTCATCCCGATCGTCGCGACGGCGAGACAGCATGCACCCGCAAGTTGGACGGTACGGCGTCCGTGCGGGCGCCCGGCAATCGGGATTTGCATGCACTGGCCTCGGTCGGGTCCCGGTCCGGGGGGAGCGCAGCGGCGACCATGCCGACGCCGGCCCGTCACCGGCGCTGGGACCGGCATACACGGATTTTCGGCGTCAATTCCACCCGACTTGAGCCACGGGTACGGGTACCGGACCCGCACGAGGGTGCGCTAGTCGGTGGCGGGAGCCTCTCTGGCCGGCACGGCCGACCCCACCAGCGCGTCGATCAGCTGGGCGGGGTCGTCGCGCCGGACGATTCCGTCGGCCATTGCGGTATCGACAAACCCCTGGGCGATCGCATGATCGATGAGGGCGACCAGCGGGTCCCAGAACCCGCCCACATCCAGCAGCCCGCACGGAATGCGATGCAGGCCGAGCTGCGCCCACGTCAGGGCTTCGACGAACTCGTCGAGGGTCCCCAATCCGCCAGGCAACGCGATCACGGCGTCGGCCAGGTCGAGCATCGTCGCCTTGCGGTCATGCATCGACCGGCTGATACGGAGTTCGGACAGACCGCCGTGGATCGACTCCCTGCCGTCCATAAAGGCGGGAATGACGCCGATCACCTCTCCGCCCCGGGCAAGGGCGCCGTCGGCCAGCGCCCCCATCAGGCCGACCGCGCCACCGCCATACACCAGCCCGACCCCGCGTGCGGCCATTGCCTGCCCCGTCGCCCGCGCGGCCGCCAGATATGCGTCGTCGTTGCCCGTGCGGGCTCCGCAATAGACGGCGATACGTCGGAACTCGGGCATACCCGGAACCCTAGATGGTCACATCGCGCTGCCGTCTGAGCCCGCCGGCGATGCCCGCGCTACGCTCACGCCGATGAGCACACCGCCGGCCGTACTGCCAACCCCGACCGTCCGCATCGGCTGCGTGTGCCTCGGCAACATCTGCCGCTCCCCGATGGCAGCCGCGATCTTGGCCACTCGAGCGACGGCCGCGGGTGTGCGCATCGCCATCGAGAGCGCCGGAACCAGCGACTGGCACGTCGGGCGCCCCGCGCATCCCGACACCCGTACCGAGTTGGCGCGACACGGAATCCCGTCTGGGCACGTCGCACGGACGTTTGCCCCGCACGATTTAGACCGCCTGGACTTGGTACTGGTGATGGACGGCTCGAACCGCGCCGCTCTGCTCGCGCTCACACATGGAACTGCCCAGGGGCGAAAGATCCGCCTGATCCGCGGGTTCGACCCCGACGCCCCGGCCGACGCCGACGTCCCCGACCCGTACGGACGCGGCCCCGAGCCCTACCGGGAGATCTTCCGGATGCTGGATGCCGCGTGCACCGGTGTGATCGGGCACATTGCCCGCCACGGCCCTCCCCCCTGGCCAGATGAGGTGCCATCGGCATGACGGACGTCGACGGCGAACTGACCGATGGCGGCGAGACGTGGAGCGGAGCCGGTGGCGACGACGAGGTGGCCGCTGCCATCGTTGGGTTCTCCATGTTCGTACGGCTGTCCCGGGACGACGCCGCCCTGGCCCATCTCGCGGTCGCAGCGATCGTCCGGTCCCTGCGCGACTATTCGGGGCCGGACGCTCCGACCCCCGGAATGATGGGCGTTCCGTCGCTCATCGACGACGGCCTGGCCCGGGCGGCGCTCGCAGATGCATCGCCGTCGGCCAGGGAGCCCCTGGGCGACCTGGAGCGCGCCCTCGTCCAGCGCGACACCGCCGAGACCGTTGCTGCGGCGGAGCGCATCCGGAACGCGATCCGCACCGCCAACGCCCGCCTGGCCGCTGGCGGGCCCGACACCGTCGCCTACTGACCGCGGCACGACATCGACCTGGCTCGCATCCATAATGGACGGGCGCACCGTCCGCTGGAGCTCCCACTGCCACCATCCACCTTTACGCTCGTACGTCACGGGCAGACCACCTATAACGCCACGCAGCGTCTCAACGGCGACCCCGCGGTGCCCGTGCACCTCAATGCCGTCGGGCGGGCGCAGTGCGCCGTCTGCGCGGCGGACCTGCGTGCGGCATCATTCGACGTCGCCGTTCACACAGGGTTTCCGCGCACGGCCGAATCCCTCGCGATCCTGCTCGCCGGCCGCGACGTCCCCGTCGTGGTGATCCCGGAGTTCGGCGACGTCCACCTTGGGATCTTCGAAGGGCAGCCCGTTCGCGACTACCGCGCCTGGCGCCGGACCCGCGCGGCGTCGGCCCGTCCGCCCGGGGGCGAGAGCCGGATTGACGCGCTCGCTCGCTACGTCGTCGGCGCCGACAGGCTCCTACGGCTCGACGGCCGATCGGTCCTCGCGGTCCTCCACGACGTGCCGATCCGCTTCATCGCCAACGCCGCGCACGGTGACGACCCCATCGACGGACCCGTGGCGTCGATCGCCAACGCAGAAGTGCGCCGCTTCGTGCGCGGATCGCTGACGGCCGCTCTCGAGGTGATGCGCGATCGGGTCGCAGCGGCCACATCCGCGCCCCGCTAACCCACCGGCGCGCCGTCTGGCCCGGGGGCGTGAGAGCGGACCCGGAGCACAGGCGGCCCACAGGCCGGTCTGGAATAGTGGCCGCAATGGTCCGAATCGCGCACGCCACCCGCCTGTTCGAGCGCATCACGCGCTTCGGGCGCGTCCTGCCGATGATGCTCGTGCTCGCCGTCGTGGGGTGCGGTGCAGGCGCCGCAAGCGGCTCGGTGGTCGCGGGGCTTCATCCCAAGCCCTCCGCGACGTCGCACGTCATCATCGTCGTCATGGAGAACAAGGGGGACACCGACGTCATCGGCAAACCGACGTCGCCCTTCGTGAATGCCCTGGCCAAGCGTTGGGGCCTCGCGACCCAAAGCTTCGCGGTCGCCCACCCCTCGCTGCCCAACTACCTCGCCCTGACCAGTGGATCGACGCACGGGATCCGCTCCGACTGCACCGGGTGCACGGTCTCTGGTCCCAACATCGGCGATCAGCTCAACGCGGCGAGCGTGTCCTGGAAGGCCTACCTGCAAGGCTACCCGCGCGCCGGCACGTGCCGGAAGGGCGACTCGGGACTGTACGCACAGCGCCACAACCCATTCGTGTACTACCGCAACAACTCGGCGCTGTGTCGGCACCTGGTCGGATTTCCCGCGCTCAAATCCGACATCAATCACGGGACCCTGCCCACCTTCGTGTGGATCACCCCGAACACGTGCAATGACACGCACGACTGCGGGGTGCGCACCGGCGACACGTTCCTACACAGCCTCGTTCCGGCCCTGGTCCGCGAGCTCGGCCCGCACGGCTACCTGATCCTGACCTGGGATGAGGGCAACAACAACAGCCACGGCGGCGGGCACATCGCCACCATCGTCGCCGGGCCCAACGTCCGCGCCGGCGCGCGATCGGGGGCATTCGTCAACCACTACGGTGTGCTCGGAACGATTGAGCGCTCGCTCCGGCTGCCGCTGCTGGGTGGCGCACGATCATCGGCATCGGGATCACTGAACTCGCTGTTCACCCAGGCCCCGGTGCTTCGCTAGACCACCGCCTACGGCGCGCTTAGCCGACCGTCCCGAGCACCGCGTGCACGTTGCGGCGCATCCACAGCCGGTGCGTGCCAAAGTCCGGGCGCCGCTCCAGCATGTCGGTCACGTGCCGTAGCCAGGTCGCCAGCGCGACGTTTGCGACCCCGACCTCCCGGTCGACGCGCGGGCCCGCACTGCGCTCCAGAAGCTCTTCTTCGCCGTCGCTCCAGCTCTCGTCGGTGAGCATGTTCACGACGACCGTCCCGTATTCCTCGCGCCGCTCCCGCATTCGGAGCGTGACAAGAAAGTTCATCACGTCGAGGGCCGTGACGTCGTCCGCTCGCGAGTACTCCCAGTCGACGATGCCGGTGACATGTCCGCCGGGGGTACAGAGAATGTTGCCGTGCCAGTAGTCACCGTGCGTGCGGCCGAGCGCGACGTCGACATCGTCGAACGCGGTCGTCAGCCGGAGTGCCACCCGGTCGAGCGCGGGCAACGGCCCGACCGCCCCGGCGAGGACCGCGATCGGCTCACCGACCAGACCCGCGCGCACGGTCGCGTCCGCGATGCCGTCGATCGACGTGCCCGCGTGCAGCGCCGAGAGCGCATCCAGGGCCGACTGCAGCGCGCACGTACGGGTCGCCTGGTCCGGGAGCACGGCGTCGAGGCGCTCACCGGGGAGGCGCGCCTCGATCAGATATGTCAGACCCCGATAGGACCCCCCCGCGAGCACACCCGGCACCAGTCGCCGCATCTCACCGAGCCGGTTGTCGGCATGCAGCGCGTCCAGCACGCGCTGCTGGGCCGCCATGCCCACGCCCGCGGCCCCCGTGGCGGCCACCTTGATCAGCGCCTGGGAACCACCGCCCACCGGACCGGCTTCGAGAACCGCCACGTCGCCGTCGGTCGGAATCAGTCGACCGGCCGCCCACGGGGCGCCACCGAGGGCTTCGGCATTCGCGGCGAGAATCTCGTCCGCCGCAGCACGCGCGCGCTCGGTCCGGCGGCGGTTGGAGGGGCGTACGGCTCGCACCGCGTCCACGTGGGCGGCCGCTCCGGCCGCGGTCACCGCGCGGTGCCCCACGTCGGCGACCGTCCAGGTGAGGTCTTCGGCGGCGGCGCGAAGCCGCTGGACGCGTGGCGCACCCGCCATCAACGTACCCGTGTTCGCCGGGGCACGGAAAGGCTGGCGAGTCGTAGCGGCATCCGCTCAATCCCGGCCTCCCGCAGCCCCAGCAATCCCAAGAGGACCTCGCGCCCCGGCGATCCGGCGGGCACCGCGCACAGGGGGCATCCGCCGGGCCGATGACCAATCAATTCCCCGACGGCCTCGGCGAATCCGGCCTGGTACGGACGCCGGGCGACGGTCGCACAGCCACCGAGGGCATCTTTGCCGTGTCCCGGCGCAAAGGGACGATCGGCGCATGCCAGCAGCGACTCGTCGGCCGCGGTGTCGCCGACGGCGAACGCCAATCGCGGCGGTGCAGCGAGCGCCGCGACGAGCGCCCGCACCCCGGCACCCTTGCTGATTCCCGCGCCCACGAGGTCGGTCTGCGCGTCACCGACGATCGCGACGGTGGCCTCGGCGTGTGCCGTGTATCGGGCGTCGGCGAGGACCGAGTCGGGAAGCGGACGCCGGGCACCGGCGGGATTCCGGACGAACGCACGGATTCCGAATGCGTAGTCGTCGTTGACCTCGATGCCCTCACGCGTCCGCAGCTCGGCCCGCAAGCGTTCGATGGCGTCTCGCGCCGCCGCCGAGGTCACGGGCGTGGTCAGGTCGCCATCGGCTACGTATGTCGCTGAGCCGTATTCCGCCACGCCTCCCACGAGGCCGTACGCGTGACACCGCTCGGCAACCTCACCAATGCTTCGTCCGGTCACCAACACCGGTCGGTATCCGTGGGCAATCAGCGCACGCAGCCCGACCGCAGAGGCCGGCGTCAGCGACGGAAACCCGAGGACCTCGGACTCGAGGACGCCGTCAATGTCGATTCCGCACAGCGGCCCGTCCGCCGCGGGATCCAAATCTGCGAAGTAGATCCCGCGGAAGTACTCCTGCATCGCACGCGAGCACGCTCGGCGCAGCTGCTGACGATCCTCGCGTCGGGTCGCCGGCAGCCCCCAGAGATGCGCGAGCTGGTAGAGCAACCAGCGCTCGTCATCAATGGGACAGCCCTCGGCGGATGCCCATCCTGCACGCAGTGCCGTCAGGAATGCCGGGTCGCCCGAGATTGCCGCCGCTCCGGCAAGGTCGAAGATCGCGTCGCAACTGCCGAGCCCCAGATTCCACGTCGCGCCCTGGTGCCAGTCCGCCTTGATCATCGTCGCGCGCGCACCGTCGGCAAACCATTCCGACAATCCCGTCCGACCGTCGATCACGGAGGGGTCCGGTGTCTGCAGAAGTCCCTGGACGGCGCGATCGATCGCGATCCCCCGACCGAGCGGCCACGCCGGGCCACAGGCGCGGCTGAGCAGCATGCTGATCGCCTCCCACACGGGGTACTGCCCACTCTGGCGCAGGCTGGCGTCGAACGGCACCGGGAGTGCGGTGCGCCGGGCGCGGACGTAGTCGACGATGCGGGGCGCCATCGCCACCCACTGCTCGGCGGGGCGCTCACTCGCACGGTCATCATCGTCCAGCCACTGCCGGAACATCAGGCCGTCACGGATGCCGTACACCGTCGGCAGATACTCCGCGATCGGAGCGGCGACGGCCATCGCATGGTGGCCGTAATATCCGAACCCGACGCCTTCCACGCACCATTGCTCCTCCGACGGGCGGCGGCCGCTGCGATCACGGATACGCACGCGATACACCGCACCAACGTGCCCCCGGCCCGCATGCGAGACGCGGTCGTGGCTCCGTGCGACCGACTCGACCCGACGGGTATCCCCGATCAGCTGGGATGCCTGGGCGTGCACCCACGCATCCTCGAGCCGCTGATGCACCGCCCAGTCCTCAAATCCGAGCAGCACCGCGTGATACCCGCCGAGCACCTCGGGCAACGAGCTGACGTCATCGAAGAGCGCCAGCATGAGGACGATCCTTCCCGCGGGGACCGCCATCTCCTCGAGCTGTCGGCATGCCCGAGCCATCGCCGTGCCCGAGCCCGGAGGATCGTCGCAGACGATGACGCGCCCACCCCGGGCTACGATCCCGTCCAACAGCGTGCGATATTCGGGATGCAGTCTGCGCCCGGGCCGCATGGTGATGAACCCGACATCGTCATAGCCGCCGGCGGCGAGGGCCGCGCAGACGAGCGGCGCCAGATAGGTCCCCGACGTGCGAATCCCCACCACCATGAGCGGTTGGGATCGATCCGCGTCGGTGTCGGCGGCGGCGAACGTGCCGACAAGCGTACGGACGTCGTCCGGGTGCTGGTCGAAGCTGCGAAAGCATGACGGCAGCCGCACCACGTCGTCTCGCAGCGCTCTCGGAAGCTCGCCGGAGCGATCGGCCAGCTGTGTGCACACGTGGCGAATCGGCACGAGGTCCCGGTCGTCACATGCCGCACCCGCGGGTCCGAGCACTGCCCCGGCCAAGGCGGACAGGCCGTCATCGAGTGCCGACTGCACCCGCCGCAGGCGCCCCTCGGCCGGGCGCAGCGCGGCCAGATGTTCCAGCACCGCCGCGCTCGGAGCGGTCACGGTGCGTGCGACCAGGTGCCCGACACGCGCATCGCCCTGCGCGAAGACCGATGTCGCTCGGCGCAGCGACATCGGATCGGGCTGAAGGTAGTCGGCCACCAGCTGACTCATGCCACAGATCAGCAGGTAGGCGTCGGTCCAGGCGCCGCGATCAAGCTCGGACACCGCCAGTCGCGCCAGCCCTGCGATGTCGGCGTAGAGGTCGGCGACGAGCACGGGTCCCGGTCGGTCGGCATGCGCAGCGTGGTCGGTGATCGTCAACGGTCCTCGCATCTGTGAAGCACTCTGGGGAACGCCACCCGCCCCTGCCGGCCGCGCGAGGCGGTCGGCGGGCGCCGACGGGCGCCGACGATACTACGGCTCCGTCCCGTAGCCGGGAGTGCCGACGCATCTTGGGACACATCGGCACCGGCGGCGCCCAGATCAAGCCGCGCGATCTCCCTACCGGTCGCCCGGAATCGACAG
>JADGPG010000018.1 GCA_017882545.1 Thermoleophilia bacterium | reverse complement strand
GTGCGGCGGGAAGACGTTGCGACCGGTTGCCGGCCGGGTCGTCCGCTGAGCAGGTCCGCTGATGGGTGCCCGAGCCCGTTGGACGGCTGACCTCGGCGGGCCCGGGTTCGCGCCGCGGTTGCCCGACGCGAGGCCGGATGCGGCGCACGAGCACTTCGGCGTGGTACCAGCGAGATCGTCGAGCCTTACGGCCGCGACGACGGTCGCCACGACATGCTCGCGGGTCGTCGCCGACCAGAGGAGCAGCGCGTGAACCTGCACCGCGCGCCGTTGTGGGATGCCACAGTGTGGGTCAGGTCAGCGCAGATCGCGCGAAGCGATCCGGTGCGCAGCGCCCTCGTTGACGCCTGGGCGCGCCGGGGCTCTCCGACGAGATGATCCCCGCCCCGAACCTGGGCGCCGGGGGTCGGGTTTGACCTTGCGGTGCTCGCGCGGCGTATCTGCCGGGACGGGGCTCTCGCCCACTCAAGGGCGGTACCGGTCGCATCATCGGGCAGTCCGCGCCCCGCGTGCCCATGGCCGGGGAGGCGGGCGCGATTCCCGACATCGACCTCGAGAGCGCTGATGAGACCCTCGGCCCGGTCGCGGTGAACGGAGGTCCAGTCGTCGCTGTTCTGAATCCGGTCGGCGTTCTGTGCGTTGCGCGCAGTCGCGAACCGGCCGGCGACGTGGACGGAGTAATCGGCCCGAGTGTCCCGACCACGCATCATGGACTGGTGCGCTGACCGGACCGTGACGGTCCTCCTCGGACTGCGACGCACAGGGGTCGGCCGGTTCTCGCGACCACCGGTCGGACGCCCCATCGTCACGTCGGGCAGCCGGAGTGGACCGCTGGCGGTCCACTCCGTAGGGCAACCAACCCGCGCGGATCGTCCGCCCGGCAGCCATCGTCTCCTGATCAGCCCCCGGTCGGTGCGATCGGTGTTTGCATGAGCTCGAGGCCGCCGTACACGAACGAGATGTCCTCGGACGGGAACCGACCGCCCCCACCGCCGGCATATTCGCGAAGGGACTTGGGCGCGACCAGCCGGAACTTGGCGTCCAGGCGCAGGTGGCCGTGCGGGCCCGGAACGATCAGCTCGGCTGACGGGAATACCGAACCGTCGCCCATCGCGCGGAACAGCGCGGCGGTCTGCGTGCCCGGCCGAGTCGTGATCGAGAACGGGTTGAAGCTGATCTTGCCGGCGCCCGCGCCCGAGGACTGGCTGCCGATGTTGAGCGTCTGCTCGATGTCGAACGAGTAGTCCTCGACCTCGAACGTGATCGGGGCGCCGCCATCGCGCGGAGTGAGGGTTAACTGGGCGACGGGATTCGGGACCGAGTTCTGGGTCGTGGCGGCCGAGGCGACGGCCGCGCCGGCACCGACGACGGCGACGACGCATGCGAATGCGGCCGCCCTCCGCGCCGTGAGACGGGATCTGATCATGTGGGACCTCGCTGTTCCTGGGTGACGGGGTCCTGTCCGCGCACGTCGGTCCACGCCTGCTCGGTGCGTGGAGCGGGCACCTGCGCGACAGGCTCGGATATGCATCGACGTCACACAAGGATTGCTTGACGGGCCTGCGGGGCGCCGCGCACGATGTGTCCGTGGTCCGCGCGATCGGACCCGGCGTCGGTGCCGATCCGGGTGATTCGCCGGCACGACGTCCCGCAGTGATCTGGTGCCCGCGGGGACCGGGTCCACGGCGCGCCGGCCTGCGCCGATGGGCACGACCCCGTCAGCGGATTCCTCAGAGTCGACGGGTATAGCGTGACGGCGTGCCTGATCCGTCGCGCGTTGTCATCTGGGCGTGTTGGTTCGCTCTGGCGGTCGTGTGGACCATCGCGGGGCTCTTCACCAAGCGAACCGTCGTGCACGCCCAAGGCGCATGGCACGCCACACTGCTCGTTCGCGCGTGCCTGATCGCGGTCATCGTGCTCGCGTCCACCGCCGGACCCGTGGGCGGTCGTCTGTGGGCCCCTGGCCCGTTCGTCGGATGGCTATCTGCCGTGCTCGTCGCGACCGGGCTGGCACTTGCGCTCTGGGCGCGTGCCGAGCTCGGACGCAATTGGAGCGCGAGCGTGGTGCTCAAGGAAGGCCAGAGCCTCGTTTGCTCCGGTCCATATGCGATCGTGCGTCACCCGATCTACACCGGGCTGATCGCGATGGCCCTCGGAACCGCGTGTGGCGGCGGTACGGCGGCCGGTGTCGGACTCGTCTGCGCGCTCGCTGCGGCGCTTTGGGCCAAGAGCCGTCGCGAGGAGCGACTGATGGCTGCTGCGTTTCCCGCCGAGTACCCGGGCTATCGGCGCCGCGTGCGTGCGTTCGTGCCGTACCTGCTCTGACGGACGCGTCGGGCAGACCCGGCATGCCGACGAACCCGGGACCCAGCGAGCCGTCGAGCCGGACACGACCCCTGGCGTGCGCGGCGCGGCCCCCCGGCGGTCGTCGTCCTGGTTCCGCCAGTCGCCGCTGCTGATGCCACGGCCGTGTCTGCCTGACATGCTCACCACGTGGCTGAGCGCACAGACCTCAATGTCGTTCGGGAGCACCCGGCGAACCGCCTGATTCCGCTCGGGCGAACATCGTCGTTCGCGATCGAGCGAGCCGCGGGGTCCGATGTAGGGGTCGACCTCTTCTGGCTGCCGCTCGGTGCGGGCGGGCATTCGGTGCGGCTCAATGGACGCGTCTTTGAGGCGGTAGCGGCGCGACGCCAACATCGGCCGGTTTGCGAGCTGTATCACTCCGCACTCGAGGTCCGTCTGACTGACGGACGGTTCGTGATCGAGATGACACCGGTCACCGGGGGCAATGACGCAGAGCGCGGTGTCGTCGCCGGCGGCGCGGTCGGTAGTCGCTGGGTCGGGCGATTGCGCATCTTCCGCTACGAGGTCCGCCGATGGCGGGGCGGCATCATTCCGGACGTCGGTGAGGCGGTCGATAGCCCGATCCGCGTGACCGACGATGCAGACCGTGCACGGCGCCTCCTCGATCTCGTCCCGTTCGTGCCAACGCCCGTGTGGGGCCGGGACGAACTTCAGGCGGGCGAGATGTGGAACTCCAACTCGCTCGTGTCGTGGCTCCTGAGCCGCTGCGGTGTCGACGCGGCGTCGATTCGTCCCCCCGCTGGCGGGCGCGCACCGGGGTGGCAGGCCGGTCTCAGCGTGGCGGGCCGGCAGGCAGAGCATCCGTCGTAAGCTGGCGCGCAGGGGCCCGCCTTCGGTGCGGGTGCATCGAGTGCAGCGTCAGAAGCGAAGCCATCGCCTCGACACCCCGGCCGAGCAGATCGGCCGTCACCGATACGGTTACCGCCGCCGCCGCCGCCGTCGGGTCCACAGCAAGGCCAGCAACCTGATCGTGCTGAGGCTCGCCAGGACAATCACGGTGACGTTCACCGCCGGCACCCATCGAACGTCGTCACCCTTCACCACGTAGGCCCCAACCGGCATGATCAGGCCACCAAAGCCGCCGCCGGCCTCGGTGCCGTTGCGGGATTCACGCCCATGGTCAGCGTCATCCGCGGGGTTCGATGCCAGGGGCGGGACCTGGCCCTCGGGCGCAATCGTCCTCTGGCCGCCGCCGCCGCCACCCGCGACCAAGGCAACCGGGATCACGAGGACGCCGTCTTTCTCGTACGCAGCGCCGAACGCGCGGCGCACCGACAAGTTCTCGCCGATCCTGCTCGTCAACTCATGCGTGTCCATGCGCGATCACCCGCTGTGGTAGCTCGAGATACTTCTCGAGTATAGGCGTCCCGATATCAGCGACCCCCAAGGAGTCCAGAGCTGACACAGGGTCCGATCCCGCGACGATGATCACAGGGGCGTCATGGGCACGTGCGTCAGCCGTGACGAACTCATCGGCGCCCCGCCATCCGCCTTGATGCGCTCCGGGCCAGGTACATCGCGATGTTGTTCGGGCCGAAGTGGGAGCTCTGGCGCAGGTAGACGATCTTCCCGACGACCTCGGCCTTGGTCGCGCCGGTGCAGCCACCTGTAGAACGTCGACCGGCTGATCCCGTAATACCGGCAGGTCGTGGAGACGCCGCCGGTGACTTCCTCGGCATGGCGCAAGACCGCCAGCCGGTGGCGGATCTTGCGCTGTTGTTCCTGTTCGCCGATGGAGTCTTTCTCTCACGGACAGACCCCGCTGTAAACGACCTCCGTCAGTTTTGGACCTCGAACGCTCGCGGCTGGGACGTGGCCACGTGCGTTGGGCGAAGCTGCCCGAGCGAATTACCGTTCGCCTGCGCTGATGCAGCCGACGCGCGGGATCGTCAGGTGGACGCGCACCTCGCATGGGATATCGCGCGAGCGGGCGGCCGTGTCGGGTTCGGCCTGTTGACTGCCTCGGTAAGTCTCGGACTGGTCCTACCGATGCGCCTGACGTCGCTGACGTGGCCAAGGTTTGTCACCAACGACCTGCACCAGTATCTCGCGGTACTGAGGACGTCGTTCCTGGTCATCCACGTCGCCGGCATCGTCGTCGACCCCTCCGCACACATCAGCGTTCTGCAGTCCGTCGTCCCCTTCACCGCCAGCTGGCGCCCGCTTCCGTTGTCGCTCGGCATCGTCGGCTTCGACCTGCTCATGACCGTCTGGGCGAGCTCGCCAGTTCGGGCGCGGATCGGCTGTCGCTGGTGGGGTCGCTTCCACGCCCTCACCGTCGCGATCTTCGTCGGGGCCTTGTTGCATGGGGTCTACTCAGGCACCGACACCCACCGGCCCTGGGTGGCAACCCTGTCTGCGGTTGCTGCGGCGTCCGTCGGCGGCGTGCTCGCGTGGCGGAGCGCGCTCATTCGTACACGCGGATCATCCGCTGCGATTGCGGCAGGCGCTGCACGCGTCGGGTTGGACGCCGAGCACTCGTGGTCCCGGACTCTCAACGCCTGACCGCAGCGGCCGCGCGACCGGCGGACAAGCTCACGGGTCTGCGCGACACCCAGGGGCTGCTTCGTGCGACCGCCATCGCCGAGGCGGCCCACCCGTCGCACGCGCGGGCCCGCCACCCCGGCGCTGAGATCATGCCAGTTCGGCTCAGGTGGCCAAGAGTTTGGGGCCATGCGCCCACCGCTCGTCGGCTCGGTCAGTAGGCGGACCATCCCCGGTCGACGTACAGCGTCGCGCCGGTCACCGAGTCGGCGTCCTCTGAGGCCAGGAATACAGCCGCGCCGGTCAGTTCTTCGGCTTGCATCCAGACTCCCGGGCCGCCGAACCGCTCGTTGGCCCGCCGCAGGTAGTCCGGGTTGTTCGCCCGGTAGCCAGCGTTCAGCGGAGTCTCGACGAAACCCGGCGCGATCGCGTTGACCTGCACGTTGCGCTCGCGCAGGTCGAGCGCCCAGACCTTCGTGAACATGTGGATCGCCGACTTGGTGGCGCAATAGACCGACGACTCCGGGAATCCGTCGTTGCCGAAGATTGAGCCGATGTTGATCACCTTGCCGCGGCCGGCTGCACGAAAGTCCGGCAGGACTGCCTGGGTGAGGAAGAAGGGTCCCTTCAGGTTCGCGCCGATCATCAGGTCGAAGCTGGCCTCGTCGCTGCCGCCGAGCGGCGACATCACGAAGGCGCCGGCGTTGTTCACCAGGACGTCGACCGGACCGAGGGCGTCGTGGACGGCGGCGACCGCGTCGGGCAGGCGGTCGGCGTTTGACACGTCGCACGCGATCGCCACCGCGCGGCCCCCCTCAGCGGCGATCGATGCGGCCACCGCCTCGCCCGCCGCATGGTTGCGGTTCAGGATCGCCACGGCGGCTCCCTCGCGCGCATAGCGCCGCGCGAGCGCCTCGCCAATCCCCTGCGACCCGCCAGTCACGACGATGACCTTGCCTTGGAGCCTCATGTCCCCGCCTCGCGCGATGAGCCAATCCTAGATGGTCAGAGGCAGTCTGCCGACCCGAGCTCGATGCGGGCCCTACAGATTCGCGTACGAGCATCGGCGTGCCAGTGCAGGTGAAAGCCGGGCATTCCTCATCGCAGATCACCGAGCGCGACATCCACTCCGCGCGACTGCTCTCTCCGGGAGCGGGAGCCAGGGGTGAGGCGCGGATGTTTGCGCCTGCCGACCCGCCGACCGGCGACCCGATTCGTTGGCTCCCGAGGTTGTCTTGGGAGCGGCGCCATCGCCCGGGCACGCTCGTTTGCCGGAAGCGTCGCCGGGACGGCCTAACGTGGTGAATGAGGCCACTGGGCCGGGAAAGAGAGGAGCATGAGGCGCTCGCTGAGGACCTACGCCCCGTGCAGCATCGGCCGCGCCATCGTGTGGGCCGTCCTCGTGACTGCCGGCACACTCGCGGGCAACGGAAGCGGGTCAATTCCAACTCCAGACAGCAGTGTCGGGTAACCGCACTGCGCAGCAGGAAGGTCCTCTCGCAGGCCTTCCTGTGCTTCGCTCACAAGCTTCGACGCAGCTCCGATCGTGCGAAGCGGAGACCCTCGCGGTGGGGCACATACGCGTTGGCGCTGGGCTCCTTAGGGGAGCCAGGTCGCGGGCGTGCTTGCGTGAAGGAGGGTGCGTGACCCGCGTTGGTGTGCGGCGAGGCGCACGATTCCCGGGTGGCCGGAAAGGACGCCGGCGCGCAG
>JADGPG010000125.1 GCA_017882545.1 Thermoleophilia bacterium | reverse complement strand
GGTCGAACCATCCGCGTCAAGCATCACGATGATGTCTCCCGCGGCTGCTCCGAAACCACAGGCCAGCGCGTTTCCTTTGCCACGCCCGTCCTGCAAGATGATCCGTACCGACGGCCATAGCGCCCGCGCCACGGCGATCGTATCGTCGACGGAATGGCCGTCCACTATAAGCACCTCATGTACCCACTTCGGTATGCGCGACATCACGTGCGGCAGATTCGCCGCCTCATTTAGTGTCGGTATGACAACGCTGACGCGCGCCCAGCCAGTACGTGGGTCGGACGGATCCTCGAGAGCGTCGAACTCATCCGCGGGCCAGGCCCGCAGCAGCGGCATAGATGCGTTCCGGTTCATATTCCCCCCAAACGAGAGATTCGACCGACATCGGCCATTTGTCCATTTTCCGCCGATGGGTCAAGCCACGGCCCAAAGCTACCGATTCACATCGCAAGCCACACCAGGGAACACCCTAGTATTTGCCTGTCGCTGCTCGTCCATTTGACGAAGCGCATCGTTGCCCCTGTGCGAGCCTTGACGGATTCGGCTTCCGCGTTCACAGCATTGCCTCCTTACGACCAACTCCGCATCGGCGATGACAGTCAGTTTATCAGAGTTTGGTAGGACTTCGCAGAGTCTGGTAGAACTCTGTAGGTTTAAGTAGAACTCCGTCCCCGCCGGAGTGGAACTACCTGCGTCAGACGTACCGGGAGCCCGACGTCCCCTCGCAGGGAGGACTCGCGGGTGACTTCGGTCCGGCTGAGTAAGTATCAGCCGGAGCCGACGCGGACCGTGGCACCGCGGAGGATCTCGCGCGCCACCGCCACGTCATCGAACGGGATCTTGCGCCCCTCGGCGAACTCCTGTCCCTGTTCGTGACCCTTGCCGGCGATCACGACGACGTCGCCCGGCCCCGCTTCGGCGAGCGCCTGGGCGATCGCGGCGTGCCGGTCGGCGTCGTGGATGACGTCGTGACCGGACCCCTGAAGGATCTCGGCGATGATCGCCTCGGGGTCCTCGGAGCGCGGGTTGTCGGAGGTGACGACCACCCGGTCGGCCAGCCGGCGCGCGATCTCGCCCATCAGCGGGCGCTTGCCGCGATCGCGGTCGCCCCCGCAGCCGAAGACCACGTGCAGCCGCGCACCGGTGAGGCGGCGGGCCGCCCGGAGCACGTTCTCCAGGGAATCCGGCGTGTGGGCATAGTCGACGAGCACGGCGAACGGCTGGCCCTCGTCGACGGTCTCGAAGCGCCCGGGGACCTGACCGGCGGTGGCGATCGCCTCCGCGCACGTGGCCATCGGAATCCCCAGCGCCCGCGCCGTCGCCAGCGCGCCCAGGACGTTGTAGACGTTGAATTCACCGCGCAGCGGCGAGTTCAGGACGAGCTCGCCGTCACCCGGCGTGCTCACCGTGAAGCGCGAGCCGTCGAGACCGGTCCGCACGTCGGTGGCCCGGTAATCGGCGTGCTCGGCGCGCAACGCGAACGTCACCGGCCCATCGAGGTCGGCGGCCAGCCGCGCCCCATACGGGTCATCGACGTTGACGACCGACGTCCGCGGACGCTCGGTCCCGCAGAACAGCAGCCGCTTGGCGTTGAAGTAGTCCTCCATCGTCGGATGGAAGTCAAGGTGGTCCTGCGTGAGGTTGGTGAAGAGGGCGGCGGCGAAGTGAATCGCGTCGGCGCGCCGCAACTGCAGCGCGTGGGAGGAGACCTCCATCACGCATGCCCGGTCGCCGGCATCGGCCATCGCCCGAAACGTGCGCTGCAGGTCAATCGCCTCCGGGGTCGTCCGCTGCACGTCGTGCTCGACCTCACCGATCACGCTCTTGACCGTTCCCAGCAGGCCGGTCTGGCGGCCGTCGGCTAAGAGCAACGCCCGCACGAGGAAGGCGCTCGTCGTCTTGCCGTTCGTTCCGGTCACCCCGACGGTCTGCAGCCGAGTCGTCGGGTCGCCGTAGAACGCGGCCGCGGCGGGTGCCATCGCCGCCCGGACCGACGCGACCTGGACCTGCGGGACATCGAGCGCCAGCGGACGCTCGACGACGAGTGCCACCGCACCGCGAGCGACGGCATCCGCAGCGAAGTCGTGGCCGTCTCGCGCGAAGCCGGGAACGCAGAAGAACAGGGTGCCGGGCGCCACCAGCCGGTTGTCGTAGGCGAGCTCGCTGACGTGTAGGTCGCGGGCGCCCGCCGGCGCCGCGCCGGGCAGAACCTGATCCAGCCGCATCGGTCGACAGCGTAGCGTCGGCGTCGGCCGCCGATGTTGGGCCTGCGCGAACGGTCAGGCCGCGTGGGCCAGGATCCGGCGGCGATGCTGGTGCTGGTGCTGACGCGCAACCGTGAGAAGCCCGTCGGCGTAGGCCACCGGGCGCTTGCGCCGGGCGTGACGGGCGACCGTCAGCGGACCGTCGGAGTACGCAACCGCGCCATGGGGCACGGTCATGGTCCACTGGGGGGCGATCGACCGCTGCGCAGCCGCCGCGTGACCGGCACCGGCGAACAGCAGCGCGCCGAGCACGATCAGGAGACAGGGCAGCATCCGGCGGGGTGCGAGTGCGGTGATCATGCCCTCTACATCGGGGGCGGGCCGGCCCGTCCGCAGCAACCTGGCCACCTGTGGACGCTTGTTTGACGGCCCGCGCCGGGACGTCCACGCCGCGTGGACGGTCCCGGTCGCGTTCCGGCGATGTGCGCCGGCGCCTGGCTAGCCCTGGCCGAAGCCGCGCGCGCCCTTGGTGACCTGCCGGTGGTCGATCACCCGGTCCACGAGGCCGTAGGCCAGAGCCTCCTCGCCGGCGAAGTAGCGGTCACGCTCCATGTCGGCGTGCACCCGCTCCACCGACTGGCCGGTGTGCCTGGCGTAGATCTGATCGACGCGGGCACGGAGTTCGAGGATCTCCCGTGCATGGATCTCCACGTCGGTGCTCTGCCCCTCATATCCGCCGGAGGGCTGATGGATGAGGATCCGGCTGTTGGGTAGCGCCATCCGCTTTCCCTGGGCGCCGCCGGCCAGCAGCAGGGACCCCATCGACATCGCGATCCCGTAACAGATGGTCTGCACGTCGGGCTTGATGAACTGCATCGCGTCGTAGATCGCCAGCCCGGCGTAGATC
>JADGPG010000124.1 GCA_017882545.1 Thermoleophilia bacterium | reverse complement strand
GGCCGCCGTGGAAGAGACGCTCGGCGCGCTCGTGCCGCTGCTCGCGCGCGGCGACATCGTCGTCGACGGCGGCAACTCCCACTACCACGACGACCTGCGCCACGCGGCCGCCCTCGGGACGAAGGGCATCCACCACGTCGACTGCGGCACCAGCGGTGGTGTGTGGGGACTGGAGCGCGGGTTCTGCCTGATGATCGGTGGCGAGCCCCAGGTCGTCGGGCGTCTGGCGCCGATCTTTGCCACGATCGCGCCGGGCGTCGATTCCGCCCCGCGCACCCCCGGCCGCACCGGCACGCCGACCCCGGCCGAGCAAGGTTACCTGCACTGCGGCCCCAACGGCGCCGGCCACTTCGTCAAGATGGTCCACAACGGCATCGAATACGGGATCATGGCCGCCTATGCCGAGGGCCTGAACATCATCAAGAACGCCGATGCCGGCAATCGCACCCGGGATGCGGATGCCGAGACGTCGCCGCTCGAGCACCCTGAGTACTACCGTTACGACATCGACGTCTCCCAGGTCGCCGAGGTGTGGCGGCGCGGGAGCGTGGTCGCCAGTTGGCTGCTCGACCTCACCGCCGAAGCCCTGGCCGACTCGCCCACGCTCGACGAGTACGCCGGCCGCGTCTCGGACTCCGGCGAGGGACGCTGGACCTCCACGGCGGCGATCGACGTCGGGGTGCCGGCACCGGTGCTGACCGCGGCGCTGTATTCGCGCTTTGCGTCCCGCGACGAGGACGAGTTCGCCAACAAGGTGCTCTCGGCGATGCGCAAGGGCTTCGGCGGCCACGACGAGAAGCCCGCCGCGGGCTGATGGCGCTGGCGGTCGAGATCACGGCGGACGCCGAGGCGGCCTGCGCCCGCGCTGCGGAGCTCGTGGCCGAGTACGCGCGCTGCGCGATGGCCGCCCACGGCAGCTGCACGCTGGCGGTCTCGGGCGGACGCTCACCGTGGGCGATGTTTGCCCACCTGGTCGGGCTCGAGGTCGCATGGGACCGCGTTCTGACCTACCAGGTCGATGAGCGCATCGCGCCCGACGGCGATCCCGACCGCAACCTGACCCACCTGATCGCGAGCGTCCCTGAGCCCGCCCAGACCGGCATACGGCCGATGCCGGTGACCGACCCGGATCCTGAGGTCGCCGCCCGCCGTTACGCGCGCATATTGCCTCCTGCGTTCGATCTCGTCCACCTCGGCCTCGGCGCCGACGGGCACACCGCGTCGCTGATCCCGGGCGATCCCGCCCTCGCCGTCACCGACCGGGACGTCGCCGTGACCGGGACCTATCAGGGGCGCCGCCGGATGACGCTCACCTATCCGACGCTCGACCGTGCCCGCCGTATCCTGTGGCTGGTAACCGGCGCGGACAAGGTCGACGCGCTGGCGCGCCTGGTGGCCGGTGACCGAACGATCCCCGCCGGGCGCGTCAACCAGGCCAATGCGATCCTGATCGCCGACGCAGCGGCGGCCGGACGCTGATCCCAGACACGACCGAGGAGCCGACACCGTGACGCCGACCCGCCGCCCCACACCCGACCAGGTCCGTCGCCGCCGCATCGCCGGCGGCGCGATCGCGGCCGTCGCGCTGGTCGCCGGCATCCTGATCGGCGGTATCTACGGGGGCTGGTTCTCCTCGTCCGGGTCGTCGCACACGACGACATCGGCGTCGGTCCCGTCGAGCGCGACGAGCTCGACGACCCCCACCGCGCCGGGTCCGTCCAGCGCGTGGCCGACCTTCGGCAACACCGCCGAGAATCCGCGGGCGGCAACATACGTCGACACGACCTTGCCGCTGCACACCCTGTGGACGCACAACACCGGTCGCACGATCGAACTTCCCCCGGTGATCGGTGATGGGCGGGTCGTGATCGCCAACTACGGCTATGCCATCGCGCTCAATCTCACCACCGGGCGCCAGCTGTGGAAGCAGCCGCTCGGGGCCTACAGCGCAGCGTCGCCTGCGCTCTCCGGGATCCAGGGAACCGCGTCGGCGGGCCAGGCCTCCCGGGCGGTCGTCGCCACGATGGCCGGTCACGTGATGGCGTTCGACCCGGCGACCGGCCACAAGATCTGGGAACTCGCGCTCGGCTCGTCCGTCGAGACCTCGCCGCTGATCCTCGGGTCGGGCGTGTTCGTCGGCACCCGATCCGGGTCGGTGGTGCGCATCTCGCTGACCAGCGGTCGGGTCGTCTGGCAGATCGCCACCGGCGGATCCGTCAAGGGGGCGATCGCTCGCGCCGGCACGAACATCGTGTTCGGCAACTACGCCGGCCGCGTGACCGCGGTGAATCCCGTCACGGGCGCCAGTGTCTGGCAGGTGTCGCCGGGCGGCAAGTTCTACGGTGCGCCCGCCGTCTCCGGCGGTCGCATCTACCTCGGAAACACCAACGGGACGATCTATTCCTTCAGCGAGGCCAGCGGCCGGACCCTGTGGTCGGTCCCGACCGGCAACTACGTGTATTCCAGTCCCGCGGTGGCCGACGGTCTGGTCTTCTTCGGGTCCTACGACACCAACCTCTACGCCCTGAACGCGGCGACCGGCAGCGTCGTCTGGCACCGCCCGCTCGGTGCCGCCATCGACGGGTCGCCGTCGGTGATCGGCACCCTCGTCTGGGCGGCGACGCTCGGGCCGACGCCGACCTCCGGGCGCGTCTACGGCCTGAACCTGCGGACCGGCGGCGTGGCCATCACGCAGGCCCCCGGGCGCTACGTCGCGCCGGTGGCCGTGCGCGGCTACATCATCAGCACGGGCCTCACGGCCGTCACGGCGCTGCGCGGGAGCCGTTAGCCCGGCTCAGCCGAATCGGACGTCGCTGGCAAACTGGGCGAGGGGCATGTTGCCCGGGATGAGCACGCGCGGCAGCACCAGGTGCTGCCCGGTCGACAGCCACGTCCCGGGCTGGGTGGTGTAGGCGAGCAGGTACTTTGCCGCGGCGACGGCGGCCGTGGCCGCCGGATTGACGCTCCCGAACGGGTACGAGAACCAGTAGACCGGGTGACCGAGGCCACGTGCCAGCGTGGTGGCCGAGCGGGTGACCTCGAAGCGCTGGGCGCCGGGCCCGACCTGGGCCAGGCGCGTGTGCCAGACGGTGTGGGAACCGATGTCCATGCCGTTGCGCTCGAGGACGCGCAGGTCCCGCCAGCTGACGAACTGCCCTCGGCCGATTCGGCCGGTGATCACAAAGAACGTCGCCGGAAAGTGGCGGGTCGGGGTGACGAGCGTGTGCAGGATCGCGTGGACGGCATCGGCGTACCCGTCGTCGAAGGTAATCACGACGGGATGCGTCGGCAGCGGCCCACCGTCGACGATCGCGCGCAGCAGCTGGGCCTCGCGGATCGGGGTGTAGCCATTCTGCTGCAGCCAGTCCATTTGGGCCGCGAAGTCGGACGGCCGGACCGTGAACTCCTGCTCGGTCGTCGAGACGAGGTGCGCCGCCGTCACCCGGTGGTACATCAGGACCGGCACCCGCACGAACCGGTCGACGGGGTTCGCGGGCATTCGCAGCAGCAGCACGTGGTGGCGGTGCCGCACCGTGTGGTGGCGCACCGTGGCGGCGCGGGCAGGTCGGACAACGGCAGGTTCGGTCGTCGCGGCCGCGTGGGGCTGCGGGATCGTCAGCGCGATCACCATCAGCACGCCGATGATGCCGGCAGCGAGCGCCGCACCGATGGCATGACGGACGCGCACGCTCAGGCGCCAACCCCGCTCGGGACGACCGACGGTGCAACATCCGTTTCGATAGGACCGGTCCGAAACACCCCACGATGTTATCGGCGTGTGCCGCCGTCACCCGCGTCCCCGGGCCGGTCGCCCGGCTCGCCGCCGGTCGTGACGGCGACCTCCGCCACGGTGAGGCCGGGACCCGCCGGGCCGGTCCCGGGCGGCGGCGTCCGCCGGTGTGCCGATGGAGTGACGGCCGCGTGGGATCGGGACCTGCCCGCAGTCGGGATGCTCCCGGCCCCGATGCCCCGCGGCCGGGAGGGGTCGATGATCGGTGAATGCGTCGGCCCGTCGTCATTCTTGCTGCCCTGTCCACCCTCATGGTCGACGGCGTCGCCGGGGCATCCGTGCCGGCTCGGACCTGGCAGGACCCACTGCTGATCATCCCGCCGACGGCGCGGGCCTGACGGCCGGCGGACTCAACGCACACGGGGATGCGATCGCCGCCGGCACGACAGTGGTCGGCACACGCCTGCGGATCCTGGTCGCCAATCGTCACGGGCTCGCATCGACCTGGACCCGCCAGACGATCAGCGGGCCGCTAAACGGGTCCACCGGTGTCGCCAGCGCCATCAATGACGCCGGCGCCGCGGTCGTGCTCTGGCAGACCCCCGTGCACAACGTCACCTCGGCGGTGAGGACATCCCGTACGAGGCCGTGGCGGGTTCTTGGGGTGCCCTCCGGCGCCGCTGCACGTGACAATTCCGGATTCCTCGACGGATCGGTCGCGATGACGGCCAACGGCCAGGCGTCAGCGATCTGGTATGCCAAAGAGCAGGCGGCCTCCACGGTCCGCAGCGCCTTCCGCTCCGGCCCGAACGCGGTGTGGCGGGCGATGCCCGCGCTCACCCCGAGCGCGCCGTCAGGGTCGTCGGTCGTCGGCATCCACGTGGCCGGCGATGCCGCTGGTGATGCGGTCGCGGCGTGGAGCGTGCTTCCCAACGGCGGCACGACGAGCACGATCTATGTCGCGACGCGCTCCGGACACCGCCCATGGACCGCGCCGCACGCCATGCCCGACACCGATCTCGCCGTCGGCGGCTGGGTCGGTGACCTCTCGCGGGGACCGTCGGTCGGCATCGCGCCAAACGGCCGCGTCGCGGTTGCCTGGACCGCCGACACCTCCACCGACGCCGCGATCGCCAATGTCGGCGTCGACACGGGCAATGCACGCACCGGCGCGTGGGGACTCGCCCAGCCGCTCGCCCCGGGGGGACTGCCGAGCATCGCAATCAACTCCCACGGCACGCTCGCCGCGGTCTGGACCCAGCCGCTCGCCCACGACTTCATGGTGGCGGACCTCCGCGCGGCGATGTCGCCCACCGGCGCCACGTGGTCAGTGCCACAGACCCTGCACCGGTTCAACGGCCAAGAGAACTACGACTACGGCCATGTCGTGCTCGGCGAATCGGGTCGGTCGGTCGCGACGTCCTCCTGGCACAACTCGGGCCCCGACTACGAGGGCCTTCTGATGAGCTCCGGCCCCAACGGGATCTGGACTGACGCCTTTACCGGCCCCGTGTTTGCGTGGCCGTCGGTGACGCTGAATGCGGCCGGCGACGCCCTCGCCGTGGCGGCCGGCACGCACGCGGTCTTCGGGGTCAGCTACGACGCGGTTCCGCGCCCGAAGCTCGCTGTCCACGCGACCCCGGTCTGGCTCCCGGGCCACCGTCAGATCCGCTGGACCGTCCGCGTGACCGACGTCGGCCCGGTCACCGCGCGCAACGTCGCCCTGAGCGTTTCATGGATCGGGGGGTCCGCCAACTTGGTCTCCGCCGCCCCCGCCGGTTCGCGGACACCCCTCGGGCGCGCGTGGCGGCTCGGCACCCTGAGCCCCGGGCGCTCGTCGTCCGTCCGGGTTGTCGTCCGCGTACCACAGCGCTGGGCCCGGTACATCTGGGGGCAAACCTCGGCGGTCGGACTGGCGACTCACACCTTCCAGGTCACCGCGCCGGCTTGACGATCGGCGCGCCCCGGACCGCCCGTGGGGCGCCCGGTCGCGAGGCGCGCTCCAACACGATCAGTTCTCCCACCACGCGCTGGAGTTCGTCGGTGAGCGGACCCGGCAGCCGTCGCGAGAACAGGTCGGCGAGGGTCGCGTAGTACCAGATCTGGTCCGGGCCTGATTTGGTCGAGAACCGCTCCCAGATCGTGTTCCCGTGGGTGCGCAGGTCGCCGAGCACCGATCGTGCGTTGTGGAGCTTGTCGCACGCCGAGACCAGCAGCGCGTCCGCGCCCGCGGTCTCGAGGTCGTCGATGTACTGCTGCTTGCGCGGGTACCAGGGCGTCTTGGGCTCGCCGGGCACGGCGATCGCGTCGGAACACGTCATGACGATGTCGGCCACGCGGTCGCCAAAGCGGTCCCGGATACGTCGTTCCATCGCCCAGCCGTCGTCGCAGTCCTCCACCGTGTCGTGCAGCAGGGCGGCGATGGCGCAGTCCTCGTCGCCGCCGAAGTCGAGCACCAGGGCGCTCACCGCCATGAGATGGGCGAGGTACGGGACCTCGGACCCCTTGCGCAATTGGTGCGCGTGCACCTCTGCGGCCAGCAGGAATGCGTCGGCGTACTCGGGCCCGAGAATCGGTGTATCGGTGTACGGCTCTCCCACGGTCTCTCAGGCTAACACCGCACCGGCGCCGGCCGCCGCGAGGCGGTCCCGGCAGCGCGCTGGGGTGCCCGCGGATCAGGAGAAGTCCGTAACCGATATGCAGTCCACCCGGATGGCGCGATCCCGGACTCGGCGGACACTTGAACCATGACCAGATACCGCACCACCGCAATCATCGCGACCGCCGCCACGCTCGCCGGCGTTGCCACGGTTGCCGCCGCGACAACGCCCGGCTGGCACACGGGGGTCGCGGTCACGCCGACCTCGATCCTGGTCACCGGAGCCGTGTCACCGAACGGTGACGCCCTCGCCGCCGGGGGTCGCCTGGGCACCGGCGGGGCGCCGTACGTCGAAGTCGCCGCACGCACCGGCGCCGGGGGCACGTGGAGGTCCACGGTGCTCGGCAGGGCGGGCGACATCCGCCCGTCGCTCGCGGTCGCGATCAACCAGGCCGGTGTCGGCGTCGTCGCGTGGCGCGTCTTGGGCGGCCGCGTCTACGCCGCGTACCGCGGCACCCGCACGGGGCGATGGCTGACCTCAGCCGTGCCGTACGGGTGGCCCGCCAGCTCGATCGGGGACTTTCAGTCACCGACCGCGAGCGTCAGCGCCAACGGGGCCGTGACACTCAGCTGGCTGGCCCGCGAGCACACGGGGTGGGCCGTCCGCAGCGCGTTCAAGTCCGGACCGCGGGCAGCCTGGCGCGCGGGATCCGGGTTCGTCGTCACGATCCCGACGGGCATGCGGATCCTTGACCTTCGCGTCGTCGGCAATGCCGGGGGTGATGGGCTCGCCGTGTGGCGGCTGGCGCCGACCACAACGCCGTCCGGCACCATTTACGTCGCCACACGCGCCGCCCGAGGCGCCTGGCGGGCGCCGCTCGCACTCCCGGGAGCGAGCAGTTCGACTCCCGCGATCGCCATCTCGACCAACGGCCGCACAGTCGCCACCTGGAACACGTGGCACACCGTGAACGGCGCCAAGGTCTACGACGCACGCCTCTCGAAGAGCCTCGCGCGAACCGGCACCTGGACCGCCCCGGTGTGGCTGACGACGGGGACGGTCGCATCCATCGCGATCAACGCTCACGGAGCGATGTCCGCACTCATCACCGAGCCGCGCGCCGGCGTCCCGCTGAGCTACGTGCTGTCGGCGACCGTCAGCCCGGGCGGGACGACCTGGACTCCGCAGACGGTGCTCGCCCGCAGCGGCGTCTCTCAGCCGCAGGTGACGATGAGCGACATGGGACAGGGCGTCGCGTCGTTCGTGTCACGCACGGCCACCGGTGTCAGGAACGTCCGTCTCGCCACGGCCGGCCTCACTGGCACGTGGACCGGACGGACGCTCGTCGGCCAGGTCATGGTCGGACTGTCCGCCGATCAGGCGCGCGACGCGCTCGCGCTGACGAGCCCGCACCGCGGAACCATCGCCAACTGGTGGGGTCCGCCGATCGGCGGCCACTAGACCCTCCGGCCGCATCCCCGGCGCGGGCCGGGGCTGCGGCCGCGCGGTCCTAGCCGACGGCGAATTCCTGGATCAGCCCGGTCGCCACCACCGGGACGTCCAGCTGGGGGCAGTGGCCGACGTCATCGAGCTCGATCCAGTCCGCGCCCGGGAACCAGTCGCGATACCGGGTGGCCGCATGCGGCAACGGCAGGAGCAGGTCGTCGGACCCCCACACCATCCGCACGGGGCACGTCACGCGCTCCGGGTCGAGGGGGTATCCGACCTCAAGGGCGTGGGCGACCATGGGCCGCACGGCCGGACATGCCGCAATCCCGAGCATCTGGTGGGCGATCAGTTCGGCGGGGATGTGATCGCTGTTGACGACGATCAGCCGCGTGGCCGACCGCCGCCCCGCCGTCGTCGCCGCGATCCGTGAAGCGCTCGGCGCCGCCAGGCGCATCTGCTCCTGGAGGCGCGTAAAGGATCCGATCGTCTCGGCAAAGCCGGCGGCGCCCGGCAGCCACCCGCCCGCCGGGGCGAAGACCGTCACGGTGCGCGCGCGGCCACGCTCGGCAAGCTGTAGCGCCACGTATCCCCCGAGCGAGTTGCCGACGATGTGCGCAGTCGCCATGCCCGCAGCATCCATCGCGGCGGCGACCGCGTCGGCCAGGACGTTCGTCGTGACCGGACCGACAAGCGGCGGACCGCCCGTGTGCCCGGCGAGGGTCAGTGCCAGCACGTCGTGGCTGCGCGCAAGACCGGGTGCGACGAGCTCCCAGGTCCGCCACGTGTCGGTGAACCCGTGCAGCATCACCAGCGGCTCGCCGTCACCGCCGCGCCACGACGGCGTGAACGGTGACAGCGTGATCGCGTCCGTAGCCATGCCTCCCAGGCTACCCGGCGCCCCGACCGGAGCGCCGGTCGCCGGCGATCAGGCGGCGAGCCGGAAGGGCGGGTACTCGTCGGTCACAAGGGTGAAGGCATACGCGGTCACGCGGTTGCTCCAGCGCATGACGCCCTCGACGTAGTGAAAGACCCCCGGCGGGTACGTCCCGGTGAACAGGATCGCAAACCACGCGTAGATGACCGCAAAGAACGCGCCGATGCCGAGAAACACCAGAACGACGTAGTGCGGGATCGCAAGGAACCACTTGACCAGCGGCTTCCAGCGCACCAGGTCGCGGGTGACGTCCGGGTACGGGTATTCCAACCGGACCGATTGGTATTCGTCGGTTGACGGGTAGGTGTCGTCCATCAGCAGGACGTAGACCCCGGTCCGGTTGATGAAACGCTGCAGTTCGAGGTTCCAGTCGAACCACCACCGCGGGTACTTGCCCCGGAACACGATCATCAGCAGCGGGGCGGCGAACAGGACGCCCCCGGCACCGACGACCGCCGTGTAGGAGCGGCCGCCGCCGGACCATGTCGTCAGCTGGGCCCCGTCGACGGCACCCAGCACGATCAGGATCGGGATGGCGGCGAAGATACGGAAGAACGTCGTCCCGCGGTTGAGTCGGCGCGCAGGATATGCGACCGAGAACTGCACCGGATAGTCGGCACTGGGCATCGGGAGACTCCTTGGGGCGCGGGCGCGCCCGGGTGGGGATTCGAAAAGGGGCAACGACGCTTTCGGTCCCGTGACGGGTCCTCCTTTGCCGTTCGGCCGAATTCGCGGTGACAGTGCGGCGACATCGTTCCGAAACCGGGCGGTATCTCGGGGCCTGCCCTCTTATCACGGCGTCCGGAGACGGCTACAACTAGGTACAAAGGCTCCGTCGCCGGTTCGACGACGCGGCCACTTGTCCGTTGAGCAAGGAGGACGCGATGGACCGTCACCGTCATGTCGACAAGGTGGCGATAGTGACGGGCGCCGGCAATGGCATTGGCCGAGCGACCGCCCTGCGGCTCGCCCATGAGGGCGCCCGAGTCATCGGGTGCGATGTCAACGCGCCCGCCCTCGAGGAGACCCGCGCGATGTTCGCCGCGGACGGGCTCCACGCGTCGCTCGTAATCGCCGACATCACACGCGAGGTCGACGTCGAGATGCTCGTCGCGGCCGCAGGCGGCCGGGTCGACATCCTGGCCAATGTGGCCGGCGTCATGGATCACTTCATCCCGCTGGGCGAGCTCGACGATGCGACCTGGAACCACGTACTCGACGTGAACCTGGTCGGGGTCATGCGGCTCACGCGGGCCGTGTTGCCGGTCATGGAGGCCGGTGGTGGTGGCGCGATCGTCAACGTCTCGTCGGAGGCGGCGATCGGGGCCGGGTGCGCGGGTGCCGCGTACACGACCTCAAAGCATGCCGTCATCGGCCTGACCGAGCACGTCGCCTACTTCTACGGCCCGAAGCTGATCCGCGCCAACGCGGTCCTGCCGGGCGCCGTCGAGACGGCCATCGGGACCACGGCGACCCCACGCTCAGAGTGGGCGATGGAGCGGGCGATGATGGCGATGGCGACGATGCCGCCCGCCGCCGAGCCCGACCAGATCGCCACGGTGATCTCGTGGCTCGCCAGCGACGAGGCGTCGAACGTCAACGGCGCCTGCGTCACCGCCGACGGCGGTTGGGCCGCCGCCTAGGACCGCCGGCCGCCCGGGGTCAGTCCGGGCGGCCGAAGTTGGCCACCGCCAGGGCGAGAAAGACGACGGCGAAGGCGACGACGATCCCCAGCTCGGCCGCAAGCGACAGGGTGTGACCGAAGATGGTCACGTCGGTCGGGAAGCGCGCCTTGGCGACCGCCGGCATGTCCTGGGCAGAGAAGACGACCTGGCGCAGCGGGGCAATCGCGTAGGTCAGTGGATTGATCCGCGTCAGAAAGGCGAGCCACGGCGGCAGGCCGGTCAGGGGAAACATCGCCCCGGAGAGAAAGATCATCGGAAACAGCACGAGCTGCATGACGACCTGGAAGCTCTCGATCTTCTCGATGCGGCTCGCCACGAACACCCCGAATGCCGTCAGGGAGATCGCCATCAGCAGCTCGATCAGGATCACCTGGACGATGACGACCGGCGTCAGCGTGACCCCCACCAGCGGTGCGAGGGCGAGCATGATCGTGCCCTGGACGGTGGCGATACTGGCGCCGCCGGCGGTCTTGCCGAGGACGATCGCCAGCCGGCTGACGGGGGCGACCAGCATCTCCCGCAGAAACCCGAACTCGCGGTCCCAGACGATCGACATCGCCGAAAAGATCGACGTCGTGACCACACTCATCGCGACGATTCCCGGAAACACGAACTTGGTGAAGTCAAATCCCCCCGTGCTGCCGACCAGCGGCGACAGGCCGTAGCCGAGCACAAACAGGAACAGAATCGGCTGGACGAACCCCGACAGGATCCGCGAGCGGGTCCGTGTGAACCGGATCAGCTCGCGGCGCCACACCATCGCCGCGGTGCGCAGCTCGTTGGCGAGCGTGTCGCGGTCATCAACGAGCGGTGCCGCCGTCAGCGGCTGCTGAGTCGTGGCCATCGGGGTCTCCTCATCTCCGGCGCGCGAACGCGCGCGCCATCTGGCTCGGGCCGCCACCGGCGCCCTCACGGATCTCGCGCCCGGTGAAGTGGAGGAACACGTCGTCGAGCGTCGGCCGGTGCACATGGACGCTGCGCACCGGCACGCCGACGAGCGCGATCAGGCGTGGCACCTCGGACTCGCCGTCGGTGACGGGGACAACAATCCCGGTCCCGCCGCGCTCGGCAGCGACCCCGGCAGCCTCGAGGGCGGCAGCCGCACGGCCATCGTCGGCCGTCTGTAGTGAGACCGTCTCGGCGCCGACGATCGCCTTCAGCGCCGCCGGCGTGTCGAGAGCGACGATCACGCCACGGTCAATGATCGCGATCCGGTCGGCGTATTCGGCCTCTTCCATGTAATGGGTGGTCAGCATCACGGTGACGCCCTCCTCGTCCCGCAGACGCAGCACGTCCTCCCACATCAGCGCGCGCGTCTGTGGATCCAGACCGACGGTCGGCTCATCGAGGAAGAGCACCGTGGGGGTGTGCAGCATGCCGCGGGCGATCTCGAGCCGGCGCGCCATCCCGCCGGAAAACGTCGAGACCAGATCGGCGCGCCTGGCGCTGAGGCCGACGAGGTCGAGGACGCGCTCGATCCGCGCCTCCACCCGGGCGGCGGGCATGCGGTAGAGCACCGCATGAAAGCGCAGGTTCTCCTCGGCGGTCAGCTGCTGGTCGAGCGTCTGCTCCTGGAAGACCAGACCGATCCGGCGTCGTACGGCCTTCGGCTGGGCGATGATGTCGCACCCATCGACCCGCGCCGTGCCCGAAGTCGGCCGGGACAGCGTGCACAGCATGCGGATTGTGGTCGACTTGCCGGCGCCGTTGGGCCCGAGCAGGGCGAAGACCTCGCCGCGGGCCACGTCGAAGCTGACGTGATCGACCGCCGTCATGTCGCCGAAGTGCTTCGACAAGTCGCGGACGTCGATCGCCGGGACGGGCCCGTCGTGGTCGGTGACATCTGCGGTGCCCATGGGTCCATCCTCCCGCGGATGCCGACGTTCGCCTACAAGCGTAGGCAAGGGGCGCCCGCCCCGCCCGAGGGAATCCCCCCGATCACGCGCCCGGCGCGGGCGATTGTCCCTGCGTGCGGGCATCATCTGCGGCGAAGGCGGTGCGGGCGGCGTCGGCCGCGTTCATCGCTGCCGGAAAGCCGCCGTAGAGTGCCATCTGCATGATGATCTCGATGATCTCCGTGCGCGTCACCCCCACCGCGAGCGCCCCCTCGATGTGGGCGATCAGCTGGGGCTGGGCAGTGCCGAGTGCGGCAAGAGCGGCCACCGTGGCGATCTGCCGATCCCGCAGTGCAAGCCCGGGGCGTGTGTAGATCTCGCCGAACCCGAACTCGATGATCGCGCGCGCGAGATCAGGAGCGACGTCGGCGAGCGCGGCGACGAGCCGATCTCCGCCGCCCGCATGGATCTGGTTGAGCAGCTCCGACCCGCGCGCAAAGCGGTCGTCCATCACGTCTCTCCTGCTGTCGCATCCCCGTGGCGCCGGACTCTACGGGCCCTCCGACGGATCCGCTCCGGCTAGGCGCCGGGCGGGTAGGAGACGGGTGGCAGGGGGTTGAGTTTGTTGGCCCGGACCTGGTCGACCAGCGCGGCGCCGCTGGTTCCGCCGAGCACACGCAGGCGCGCCAGGCGGTACGGGTCGGCCTTGCTCGCCCATCCGGGGATCACGGTGACCGAGCCGAGAAATCCGGCCTGCTTGACGACGGACACCACATGGGCGTCGTAGTGCCCGGACGGGTAGCAGAACCAGTTCACCGGGACCCCGTAGTTACGCCGCATCCGCCGGCGCGCCTCGACGATCTCGTAGTGCAGCCGCGTGGGGCGGAGCGTCACGAGATCCGGGTGTGTGAAGGTCTGCGAATCGAGCTCCCAGCCGGCGGCGACCATGCCGCGCACCTGCTTCGGGGTCAGCCCCTCGGGTGCGTGCAGCGACAGCTGCAGATTCATCACCGCGATCCAGTGCATCGCACGCAGGATCGGCAGGGCCTTGGTGTACTGAGACCGGTAGCCGTTGTCGAACGTGACGATCACCGGATGCGGCGGGAGCTTCGCGCCGAAGCGCCAGTAGCCCCACGCCTGGTCCATGCTGATCGCCTGATACCCGGCGCGGCGGAGGGAGTGCATCTGGTCGGCGAACTCCGCCGCCGGCACCCACAGGCCGGGGAAGGCGACGGCCGGCCCCGGGGTGTCGATGACGTGGTACATGAGGATCGGGATCCGCGCCCGCCCGGGTGCGACCGGCGGCGCCGGCACGAACGCGGGGGCGGCGGGTGCCGTGATGACCGGCCGCGTCGCGGTCGTGCCCGCCTGGGCGCCGACTGCGACGGCACCCCCGGCCAGCGCGAGCGCCGCGGCCGCGAGCACACGGACCGCGCTGCGAAGGCCCGACGCACGCGATGTCGGACGTGCGGGTGGCGTCGGATCGGTCATCGCGGGCCGAGCTTAGCGGCCGCGCCACGCCTCGGGCACCCGGGCACCCGAACGTGCGACTCCGGCGCGCCGGGTCCCGTACCCTGTGTCCATCACGCCGGGTCGCCGGCGCCGTCCCGATCGCGTCGTCACCCGAGCCGCCCAACCCATGCGCATCGCACCTCGTTCCCGCTGGCTGATCGCGATCATCGGCGCACTCTGCGTGCTGGTGCCGGTTCCGTTTGCCGCGGCGCTCGCCGGCGGCGGCAGCTCCGGCTTCGGCGGCGGCGGTGGTGGTGGCTTCGGCGGTGGTGGCGGCTTCGGTGGTGGTGGTGGCTTGGGCGGTGGGGGCGTGTTCATCGGGGCCCTGTCGCCGATCACGATGGGCTTCATCGTGCTCGTGGTCCTGGCGATCATCGCCGTCATCGCGCTCCGGACGGCCTGGCTGGCCGAGCAGGTTCGCGCCGCGCGACGGCGGCGTGCCGCCCGCGACACGGAAATGCACAGCGTCGCGCTCGACGCGGCGATGGTCGATCCGATCTTCGACCCCGATGCCGTCCACGCCCAAGCCGGGCAGCTGTTCGTGGATATCCAGGCAGCGTGGACCGACCGCGACCGACGGCGCCTGCGCGAGCTGGTCGGGTCGGACCTCATGGTCGAGTGGGAACTGCGCCTCGACGATTTCGATCGGCGGGGCTGGCACAACGTCGTCGAAATCGTCGAGGGTCCGGTGATCCAGTACATCAACCTGACGAACGCCGGCGACAAGCCCAACGACCGCGTGGTCGTCTTCGTCGAGGCGCTCGTGGCCGACTACGTTCAGGTGGCGATGAACGGAATGATCCTCACCCACGACCAGGGCAGCTCGCCGCGCACGCGGGTCGGCGAGTACTGGACGCTCGCCCCGTACGAGGACCACTGGATGCTGATCTCGATCGAGCAGCCGGCCGAAGGCGACTACCACCTCCACGAGCGCCCGATCCCGCGTCCGGACGACGACGACCACCTTCGCGACGACACCTTCCTGCAGATGGCGGCCGCCGATCGCCTGCCGGACGGCTTTGCCCCGGCGGACCTGATCAACGTGGAGTTCGCCGACGACGCGCGCGCGGCGGCGCTCGACCTGTCGCTGGCCGACCCGCGCTTCTCGCTCGATGTCCTCGAGACGTCGGTACGTGAAGTGATCGAGGCTTGGGCGAAGGCCGTGGACGGCGCAGACACACCGCTGGAGGCCGTCGCCACCCGCGAGGCGGTCGACCAGCTGCTCTACGACAGCGATGTGGCCCGCGCCACCCGCGTGGTCGTTCGCGGCCCGATGGTGCGTCGCGTCGAGGTCGCACATCTCGACGTCGAGCACGCACCGCCGCGCATGCGCGTCGATGCCGAGCTCGGCGGATTCCGCTACGTCGAAGACCGCGACACCGTCGCCGTCATCGAGGGCTCGAAGGACAAGCCCAGTGCCTTTGTCGAGCAGTTCACGCTCGAGCTGGTCGACGATGCCGCCGCCCGCCCGTGGCAGGTCGTGGCCGCGGCCCGGCTGCCCGGCACGATCACCGGGCGCCGCTGACCGACCCGCGGCGGCACCCCCGCACGGGGGCCGCACGCACCATCTCCGGGATGAACCGACGCTGACGTCGGCATCCACGGGACACGCGGCGTCCGATGCGCCCAGGACGCCGCGGGTCCCCGAATTCCGTGGAGGTCCTCCCGTGCTCGAGCCCCGCGCCAGAACGCCCGGCGCCGACCGCAGCTCCTACGCCCGCATCACCGACGATCTCATCGCGCTCCTTGATGCCGGGGTCGTGCCGTGGCGCCGCCCGTGGACCAGTCGCGGCCCGTGCAACCTCGCCAGCCGTCGCCCGTACCGCGGCATCAACGTGCTGGTCCTCGCGTGTCAGGGACGACCGAGCCCATGGTGGCTGACCTACCGCCAGGCGGTCCGGCTCGGCGGGTACATCCGCGAAGGTGAGCGGGGTACGCAGGTCGTGTTCTGGCGCGTACTCGATCCCGCCGTCGTGGGCACCGCCCCTGGCCCGCGCCGGACCGTGGTGCTCCGTACGTACACGGTGTTCCACGAAGAGCAGTGCGTCCTGCCCGCCCACGTCGTCCCGCCCGAGGCCGACGCCTGTCCACAGATCCGTTCGTGCGACGAGGTCATCAACCGGATGGCGGATCCGCCCCACATCGTGCCCGGCAGCGACATCGCCTGCTATCTGCCCGTCACGGACACGATCCACATTCCCCGGCGGGCGGACTTTGCCGATGCGGAGGCGTACTACGCCACCCTGTTCCACGAACTCGGCCACGCGACCGGCCATCCGCGTCGGCTCAACCGATCGGCGCTGGTGACCCCCGCCCCGTTCGGATCGCCGGACTACTCGCACGAGGAACTGGTTGCCGAGATGGCCAGCGCATTCGTCTGCGGCGCGACCGGCATCGCCCCGGCCACGCTTCCGGCGAGCGCCGAATACGTGGCGGGCTGGTTGCAGGTGCTGCGTGCCGACCGGCGGCTGGTCGTCGTCGCGGCCGGCCGGGCCCAGCAGGCGGCCGACCTGATCCTGGGCAGGTCTCCGGACCCGCCCGCCGGGCCGGACCACGGCGCCGTGCCGGCGCCTGCGCCGTCGCGACGGCACCGTCCGCTGTCCCGATGACCGTCCGAGCCAGTAATCTGCGGGATCGTGACGACCGTCCCAGGCACATCCGGCGGTGACCAGACCCCGCCCGCCGTCCGGTACTTCCGGATGCCCCGTCCGCGGCGTCGCTGGCCGTGGATGGTCTTCTACGCTGTGTGGGCGATCGTCGCCGTCGTCGTGGCCGCCGCGTGGGGTGTCGACCGCGCCGCACAGCAGGTGCTCGACCAGATCAGCCCCAACAACGCGACGAACATCGCCGCGAAGAAGGTCCTGGTCAAGGCCAAAGGCCCGGATTCGACCTTCATCATCCTCGGCAGCGACCACCGGACCTGGGTCGCGGGTTCCGAGAGCCTGTCCGACTCGATGGTGCTGGTCCGCCTCAGCCCGAAGCAGAACCTGATCTCGATCATGTCCGTGCCGCGTGACCTCAAGGTCACGATCCCGGGCTACACCGGCTTCTACAAGATCAACTCGGCCTATTCGCTCGGCGGACCCCAGCTGGCGATCCGCACCGTCGAAGAGAACCTCGGCATCCCGATCAACCACTACGTCAACGTCGGGTTCCAGGGCTTCTTCCAGATCGTCCAGGACATGGGCGGCCTCTACACCCAGGTCGACCGCCGCTACTACAACCCGCTCGGCACGGGCTACTCGCCGATCGACCTGCAGCCGGGCTACCAGCGCTTGAACGGCAACCAGGCCCTCGCCTTCGCCCGGTTCCGGCACACCGACACCGACATCGTGCGCGCTGCCCGCCAGCAGCAGATCATCATCGACCTCAAGCGGCAGGCCAGCGAAAACCTCGGCATCACGGACATCCCGGGCCTGCTGTCCACGATCGAGCACAGCATCCAGACCGACGTCCATAGCTTCTCGACCCTGCAGAATCTGGGCGAGTTCCTGCTCGGCCTGCCACACGGACGGATCTATCACGAGACGCTGCAGGTCGGCTTCAGTACCGGCGGCGGACCGGCGTACGACATCGCGACGCCCCAGATGATCACATCGTCCGTCCACGCGTTCCTGTACCCGCTGAGCACAGGCACCAAGACGATCCGGACGGTGACCGTCCCGGCGCACCCGAACCCCGCGGCGGCGCGTGCGGCCAAACTGCACCCCGCGGCCGCCAAGGCTGCAGCGACGACCGCCAACGCCGTCCCCGCCGGACTGGTCCTCGACCCCGCGCCCGGCCAGGCGCTGCGCACGCTCGGTCCGGTCGGGCTGCCACTGCTCGTGCCGACCCTGCGCAACGTCAACTCGCAACTCGCCACGGTCGTCCCGGTCCGGGCGTATCGCATCGCCGGCGGCCCGCACGGCTGGCCGTCCGTGGTCGAAGTGTTCTCAAACAGCCAACAGGCCGGGAGCTACTACGACGTCCAGGAAACCCGGATGCCGAACCCGCCCGTCATGCAGGCGCCGACGAGCAAGATCTACGCCGGCAAGCGCACGTACCTGCTGTTCCAGGACGGAACGGTGCTCCGGTACGTCGGCTTCTGGGACCACCACACCTGGTACTGGGTCTCCAACACCTTCTCCGGCGCGCTCACGCCGAAGCAGATGGTCGGCATCGCGGCCAGCCTCCAGTCGGCGGCCTACGCCACCAAGGCCCCGACCGGCCTCGGCACCCTGACCCGCGGGCTGCGCTAGCTCCAACCATCCCGCGGGGTCGTCGACGGGCCTGATCGGCGGGCAGGCACCCCCTCCCGGCGGGCCGAGGCTCCATAGGACACCCAGATGCGGTGTTCAGGCAGACACAACCCGACGCAGCGGGCGCCACGATGAGACCGGGGCTCGTCATCATGGCGACGGCTTTCGGGATCGTCGGCGCACCGCTGGCACTCGGCGGCGTCGTCGTGGTGGTGGCCGTGGCGGCGACCGTCGCCGGCGCTACCGGCGCCGCGCAGACATCCGCCTGTCCGGCCCGTGACCTGCCACCGGGGGGCGTCGCGCGCACCATCGATGCCTGGATCCGACGTCAGGTCCCCGACAGCCCCCTCGCCGGAATCGGTGCCCAAATGGTTGCGGGTGCCGCCGGAAGCGGGCTTGATCCGCGACTGCTGGCCGCCATCGCCATGCAGGAGACACGCCTCGGCACCGCGGGTGGCGGGCCCGCCGTGTTCAACCCGTTCGGCCTGGGACCCGGCTTGGCCTTCCCGAACTGGGCGGCGGCGATCCGATTGGCGGTCGGCACCCTCGCCACGATGCACTCCGGGGGAGCCTGGAGTATCTCCGGAATTGCGGTGCACTGGGCGCCGGTCGGTGCGTCCAACGATCCCGGCGGACTGAACGTCAACTGGGTCGGCGGGGTCGGCGCCTCCTACGCGCAACTCGGCGGCGATCCGACCGGGCCCGTGTTCTTCGCACGAAACGTCGCGCGTAACGGAGTGCGCGTCGGGTCATGCCCCTCGGTCGTAGCCCCCCGCGCGTCATGAACCCCCCGAAGAACCACCCCTCCGGGGAGGTCCCTCGGCCGGACGACCGATCCTATGCTCGCCAGACCGGCGAGGTCGTGCCCGCCGGCACGTCCCCAGGCCCAGGAACCGGTACCGCACCGCTGTCGACCATCGCTCCCCATCGGCAGGACCCCGCGCAGCTGCGGCGCATCGACGAGATCTTTGCGGCCCGCGGCGGGTCGCTGGTGCGTGCCGCCCACGCGCTGACCGGGAGCCGCCCCGATGCGGAAGACCTCCTGCAGGAGGCGTTCGTCCGCGCGCTCGCCCGGCCCGAGGTGTTCGACGGGCGCAGCGACGCCGAGGCGACGGCGTGGTTGTGGATCGTGATGCGACGGCTTTGGCGGGATCGACAGCGCAGTGGTGCTGGCCGGACATCGCCCATGCCCGCAGAGGTTGAGGAACGTCTCGTCGACTCCGCCCCACCGATCCCGGACCAGGTGCTCCACGACTGGCAGTTGGCGGTGCTCTACGAAGGGCTCGCCCGACTCGGTCCGCGCCACCGCACGGCGATGGTGCTTCTCGGCCGCGGCCTGGGCGAAGTCGAGGCAGCGGAACTCGCCGGGGTGAGCCGGCGGACGATGCGAGAGTGGCGTCGCGATGCCCGCCGGGCGCTTGGGGTCTTCGGGGAGCGCCTGGGCGCGGGCACCATCTGCGACGGATTCGTGGCGCATCTGTCCGCCTTCGCCGACGGGGAGCTCGGAGCCGGGAAGCAGCGCACGCAGCTGGAGGCCCATCTGGTGCACTGCGCGTATTGCCGGGCAACGCTCGAGGACGTCCGGACCCACACGCGGACGCTCGGGACCGTCTTGCCGGTGGTGGGCGTTGCGGCCGTCGAAGACCATCGCGCCCTTGCCGACGCACCGGCGCACATCGGCGGGGCGATTCAGGTCATTGGCGAGCCCCGGGTCATCTTCGGCGGCGCCCACGATGGGCTGGTGTCCTATTTTGAGGCCCATTGGCGGCTTGTCGCCACGACCGCGATCCTCGCGCTGACGGGGTGGGCGGTCGTCGGGAACGCACTTGGCCACGTCACCGGCGGCGGGCGTGCGACCCCCATCCCCCGCGTGGCCGCTGAGCATCACGCGCCGACTGCGACGCGTAAGCGCGTTGTCAGGCACACGTCGTCCCGCGCGACCCACCGCCCGTTGCTGCTCGCCCACGCCGCGACTCGGACCTCGAGCGCCGCTCAATCGTCCGCCGCGTCCTCCACCCCGATTGCATCGACGCACACGACGCTGACGAGATCCACCGCGGCGTCACCAAATTCTGGCGCGTGCTCGAGCGCGTCGTGCCTCTTCGGACCATGAGGAAAGCGATGAACACTCGGGGAGCTCGCCTGATCGCCGTCACAGCGGTTGGCGCAGGGGCGGCGGCACTCGCCCTTCCGGCTGCGGCCCAGACAGCAGCGATCACCGACGCTGGGTCTCAGGCCTGGCAGCAGGGACTGAGCAATGGGTTTGGCCTCTCCACACAGACCGGCGTCGTCGCACCGGCGGGCACATACCAACCCGGCAGCAACGCGACACTTGGTTGGTGCACGCCGTATGCCGCGAGCACCATCGCAAGCGCCGTGGTGCATGTGACGCGGGGCCAGTCCGCCAGTCCGGTCGCTTTCAGGGTCGGCCCGAACTCGGATGGCTCCGGCGGGGCATCCATCGCCGACAGCGCCATCCCCACTGGAACGGTTGGCACCAACATCGTTCTCAGCGCGCCGAACTCGGCATGTGTGACCGCACGCGTCATCCAGACATCCGCCGCGACGAGCCCGGCCCGGGCCTGGTCGGTCGCCCTCAGCGACGTTTCCCTGAACGACGAGCAGGGTCCAGGCGTTGCTGGCATTGAGGTGCACGGCCCCGCACCGAACGGATGGTTCACCGGTCCCATAACCGTGCTGTGGACTAGCTCCGACAACGACCTACTTCGAGGTACGACAGGCGTAGAGATATCCGACGGGTCAACAACCGATCTCGGTGACGCCGCGACTGGATCTCTCGAGTCCGCCACGGTGTCTCCCGGAGCTGATGGCGCCCATACGGTTACCGTCTACCGAACTGCCGGCGGGGGCTGGCCGACCGCAGAGATGACAATCACGATCAAGGTTGATCGGACCCCGCCCAGCGTCCCCCAGGTGGTCGCGCCGATCGCCGGGACATTCCCGGTGACCCTCATGACGACAGCGTCGACGGACGGAGCGAGCGGCAGCGGTGTCGCACGCATCCAGTTCACCACCGATGGCGGCGCAACAACGCTCCTCGGCCCGACCCTGACCCGTGCCGGCCGATATCGCGTCCAGGCACGAGCCGTCGACCTCGCTGGGAACGCCAGCATGTGGAGTTCGGCCGTCGACGTCACCGTGCCAGGTGCCGCGTCAACCGGGTCCGGGACGACGCTGCACCTCGCTCGCGTTGCGATCGACGGACGGACGCCGAACGCGCAGGCGTGGGTCGCGCTTACGCGCACATGGTCGTCGTCATTCCGGATGGTCGCAACGCTTGCCGACGGACTCGGCCGCGTCGCGACCCACGCACGGGTCGTCGCGGCCGATGCCCACGGCGTTCTCGCCCACGGCACGACCAACAGCGCCGGCCACATCGTGCTCACCGTTCCGGTCCGACGCTCCGGCACTGTCAGCCTCACGGCAAACGGCGGTGGTCCGCTCGTCCGCG
>JADGPG010000017.1 GCA_017882545.1 Thermoleophilia bacterium | reverse complement strand
CTCAACCAGGCCGGCGACATCCTGGGCAAGAAGGCCGCGTGGGCGGCCGCCCTCGCCGCGGGCACGGTCACCGCGACCGAGCAGGGCGGCACGATCGTCATCAAGAACACCGGCGCGTCGCTCGCCATTCCCGTAAACGCTCCGACCGGCACGCTGATCGAGCCCGCGGGTACCGCCTTCGGCTCCGCATACGCGGGTTCGCTGTCCGACTGGGTGACCATCCCGGCCGGTGGGACGTACACTCTCCAGGCACCGGCGGCGCCGTACGTCACCACGCAGCCGGCCAACCAGACAGTGCTCGCCGGCGCGAACGCCACGTTCAGCGCGGTGGCGACCAACGGCGAGTCCAACCCGCCGGCGACCGTGCAGTGGGATGTCTCGACCGACAACGGCCTCACCTGGAACCCGGTCGCTGGGGCCACGAGCACGACGCTTGCGTTGAACGCGGTCACCGGATCGATGAACAACAACGAGTACGAGGCGATCTTCACCAACGGCCTCGGCAGCGCGACCAGCAACCCGGCCGTGCTGGCGGTGGGTCACACCAACCCGACGGTCACGCCTCCGACGGCGGCGGCCATCACCTTCGGCCAGCCGCTGGGGAGCTCGACGCTCAGCGGCGGGACCTCCAGCGTGCCGGGGACGTGGTCGTTCCTGAACCCGTCGACGGCGCTGGGGGCGGGCACGTACGCCAGCGTTCCCGTGATCTTCACCCCGAACGACACGGCCTCGTTTAACGTCGTACCGGCGACCGTGACGGTCACGGTCGGCAAGGCCACGCCATTCGTCACCGTGGTCAGCAGCCCGATCACCTACGGCCAGACGCTCGGCAACACGCCGCTGCTGTTCTCGGCATCCGTAACACGCGGCGGCGCGCCGCTGCGCGGGGGCAGCTCGATCATCCAGAACGCGCGCTTCAAGCCGAATGCCGGCACGGTGACCGAGACGGTGACCTACATCCCGGCAGATGGCGCGGACTTCAACATCGTCACCACCACGATTCAGGTGAGGGTGCTGAAGGCCCACCCCACGCTCTCAGCCACGATCCGGACACGCAAGCCGTCCGGCGGCAAGCTCGTTTCGGTCCTGCTGTCCGGCATGACCAGGGGGGCGAAGGAAACGCTCGTGATTCAGAATGGCCACGGCCGCACCCAGACGGTCCTGCGCTTCTCTGCCAGGGGCGCGAGCCAGACGATCAACATCAAGCTCACCGGGTCGCACCGGCAGCGCTTGGCCAAGGGGAACTACCGCGTCGTCCTGACCCAGGGCGCGACGGGGAGCTACCTCGCGGGCAGCAGCTCCGCCAGGAAGTTCAAGATCGTCAGGTAGCACGGCGGTAACCCAAGCCCCCCTGGCGTGTGCGCGGCACATGCCAGGGGGGCTTTCGACTGCCGCAACACCGTCGGGGACGTTCCGACGACCACGACCGTGGCCGACGTCGCGCGGCACGCCCCCGCCGTGTTCGTCGCTGCGGACGACTTGCATCACGTGTTGCCCGCAGGCGAAGCACGCAGCGCCACCAGCCGGGACGTGCGCGGATACCCAGACGACGATGCTCTCCGCCGGGGCAGATCGCTCGGGCAGGCGTGCTTGGCCGCGAACGTCTCCGAGTCGGCTAGGCGGTCGGTTGAGGGGGCAGCGCACCCACTTGCGGGAGTGCTCACCGATCCGGACGCCTTGCTGCCGGACGTCGACCCCGCAACCTTCACCGGGATCGTCCTGCCGAAGCCCCTCGAGATGGTTGTCGCCGCAATCGTGGGCTTCTTCGAAATCGTCATCTTGCCGACGTGCCCCCCGAAGCCCGAGGCGCCGTCTTGACCGCACTTGCCGTTGTATCCGATCTGCGTGACGAAGTTGGTGACTTGCTTGTGGTTGGACGACTCCGAAAACGACACCGTGACCTTCTCGCTCGTCGTGCCCTGCCACTTGCTTGACTTCGGCGTCGTGGCGGCCACCGCGGCGACCGTCGTCCCAACGATGGCCGCAGCAGCACTCACCGCGATCACGCGATGCCGGGGAGAGTTCGACATGTTCAGACTCCCGGACGCGACACGCGGACCATGGCAGAGGCCGGTCGCGCGTGGCCAGGCTTATGGAGCTGCAGATCGTCGGGTACCCGCCGACGAGCTGCAGCTCGCCCAGAGCGAACCCGTCGAGCGCGCCGGCCGCACTCGGTCAGGTGGTCGTGAACCCGACGATCAGCTGCGCGGCCTCGACCGGTACGTCGAGCTGAGGGCAGTGGCCGACCCCATCGAGCACGACCCAGTCCGCGTGCGGGAACATCTCGCGGTAGCGCACCGCCGCCGACGGCCACGGCAACAAGCGATCCTCGGTACCCCACACGATCCGCAGGGGACATGTGATCCCGGCCGGATCGAGGGGATATCCGGCGCGGACGGCATGGTCGATCATCTCCGGCGCTGCCCGGCAGCCCGCGATCCCGACCATCTGATGGGCGATCAGATCGCCGGGAATGTGTGTGCTGTTGGTGACGATCAACTCCGTCGCGCGTCGCCGCCCGGCCTGGGTCGCGACGATCCGCTCGGCATTCGGTGCGGCCAGCTGAAGCAGGGCCTGCATCGGGCCGAACGAGCGGATCATCTGGTTGAAGTCCGGGTCGCCCGGCGTCCAGCCGCCGGCCGGTGCGAACGCGGTGACCGATTCCGCCCGCCCACGGGCGGCCAGCTGCAGTGCGACGTAACCACCGAGCGAGTTGCCGACGACGTGGGCGGTCGCGAACCCCGCGCCATCCATCGCGCGCTCGATCTCGTCGGCGATGACCTCGTGGGTCACCGCACCGAGAAGATGCGGTCCCCCGGTGTGACCGGCGAGCGTCGGCGCGAGGACGTCATGATGGCGCGCGAGCGCCGGCAGCACCAGTTCCCAGGTCCGCCAGGTGTCGGTGAACCCGTGCAACAAGACCAGCGGCGCGCCCGCGCCGGCTCGGTGGGATGGCGTAAAGACCGACAGCACACGGTGCAGGGTAGACGAGCAGCCCGATCCGCAGCGTGCGCGTCCGTCGAGGATTCCCGATCCCTGCGTCGCCCGAACGGGCGACGCAGGCCCTCCATCAGGGCTCGAGTCGAAACGGCGGGTACGTGTCGGTGACCATCAGAAACGCGTACGCGAAGACCCGCGTCGACCATCGCTGGACGCCTTCAACGTAATTGAACAGGCCCCGCGGATAGCGTCCGGTAAAGAGGATCGCGAACCACGCGATCACGATTGCGACCCACGCCCCGATTCCGAGGATGATCAGGACGATGTAGTGCGGGATCGCAAGGAACCATTTCACCAGGGGCTTCCAGCGCGTCAGGTCGCGCGGGACGTCGGGGTAGGCGTAGTCCAAATGCACCGACTGGTGCTCGTCGGTCGACGGGTATCTGTCATCCATCAGCGCCACGAAGATGAACACGCGGCTGATGAAGCGCTGGAGCTCGAGGTTCCAGTCGAACCACCAACGCGGGTACTTGTTCCGAAACAGGATCATCAGCGCCGGTCCGAACACGAGGATCCCCCCGGTTCCGAACGCGACCGTCGTCGTCTGGCCCGCTGACGAACTCCATGTTCCGGCGCTGCCATCGACCGCCGCCAAGAGGATCAGGATCGGGATGGCCACGATGATGCGAAAGAACGTGGTGCCGCGGTCGAGCGTGCGCTCGGGGTAGTCGACCGAGAACTGCACCGGGTATGTGGTTGGCTCCATGGAGCGCTCCTTGTCGAATCGTTGCGGGCACGGGCCCGCACACCGCATCGGGCACTCCCGATGCGACCGACACCACAACCCCGGGTGGCGCCGCTGAGACGACCCCGCACAGCGTTGGCGCCCGCTGTGCGTACCGGGGCCAGTCATCGCAGCGGGACGCTGCACGGGATCACCCAACCGGTTCGCGACGCCGGTGTGTTCCTCCTGCACGAATCACGCCGATCCCGGTTAACAGACAACGGAATCCGGCGGCCGACTCGGGGCGGGCATGCTCGACCTGGCATGCCTCGCCCGAACGTTCGGGGTCGTGGTCGTGCGCCCGCTCGGCATTCCCAGACTGGCGGCCATCGGCGCCTGAGTCCGGCACCGCCATACATAATCGACGTCGTTCGCAAGAGAATCGGCGCTGCACGCACATTCCGGTACCGAGGGTGCTAAACGTAACGGCAACGGCGTCGGGCGATTCGGTGCCGCGGTGGCACCGCCCATGCAGCACCGACACGCTCGCCCCCTTGCCACGGAAGCCGCGAGGGTTCACAGATGGCCAAGATTGCCGCAGTCCGCGCCCGCGAGATCCTCGACTCCCGTGGCCACCCGACCCTCGAAGTCGAGATCGCGACGACCACCGGTCATCAGGCCCGGGCGTCGGTACCCTCCGGCGTATCGACCGGACGTCGGGAGGCCGTCGAGCTCCGCGACAAAGACCCGGAGCGGTACCTCGGACGCGGTGTGCGCAAAGCGGTCGACTGCGTGGAGACCGACCTCGCCGACGTCCTGGTCGGCCGTGACTCCGACGACCAACCCGGCAACGACCGCGCGATGATCCGCGCCGACGGCACCGAGGACAAGTCGCGCTTCGGCGCGAACGCGATCCTCGGCTGTTCCTTGGCGCTGGCCCGCGTCGCGGCCGACCGCGAAGGCGCGCCGCTCTATCGGCACCTGGGCGGCGAGCAGGCGATGGTACTGCCGGTCCCGTTTCTCGACGTCATCGCCGGTGGCGCCCACGCGAACAACGCACTGGATATCCAGGAATTCATGATCGCCCCGATCGGGTTCCGCCGGTATTCGGAGGCGTTGCGGGCCGGAGCGGAGGTGTACCACGCGGTCCGCGCCGAGCTCGTCGAGCGCGGATTCGCGACCGGCGTGGGCGACTCGGGGGGCTTGGCCCCAAGCCTTGCCCACAGCCGCGAGACGATCGAGCTGATCCTGCGCGCGATTGCCCGTGCGGGCTATGCGCACGGCACGCAGATCGCACTCGCGCTCGACGCGGCGGCGAGTGCCTTTCGCAGCGGCGGCACGTATGTGATGGCACAGGAAGGACGTGACCTCACGACCGATGAGCTCATCGACTACTGGGCGCTGCTTGCCGACGAGTACCCCCTGATCCTGCTGGAGGACGGACTCGCCGAGGACGACTGGCCGGGATGGGCGGCGCTGACCCGGCGACTGGGCGAACGCGTGGAGCTCGTCGGCGACGACATCTTCGTCACGAATCCGCGCTTCCTCGCCGAGGGCATCGCCGCCCGGGTCGGCAACAGCGTCGTGATCAAGCCCAACCAGGTCGGCACGCTCACCGAATCGATGGAGACGATCGGGGTCGCCCGCCGTGCGGGCTACGGGATCGTCATCTCCGGGCGATCCGGGGAGACCGCCGATGATTTCATCGCTGATCTGGCCGTCGCGACCCGTGCGGGGCGCATCAAGGCCGGTGCACCGGTCCGGGGTGAGCACGTCGCCAAGTACAACCGGCTGCTGGCGATCGAGCGGGAACTCGGGGCCGCCGGGTCGTACGCGGGACACGAGTTCGTGCGCTGAGCGGCGTCGGAACCTCACCCGCGCGCGACGTCGGCCACGCGGTCGCAGATCGGCGCGCACGTGGGAGTAGAACCCACGTAGGGCGTCCGGACCGCCACGACATCGCCGCCGCGCATTCCACGCCAAGGAGTCACCATGGACAGCCATCGGCACACCGGCAAGGTGGCCATCGTCACCGGCGCGGCCAGCGGCATCGGGCGCGCCACCGCGCTGCGCATCGCCCAGGAGGGCGCCCGCGTGGTCGGATGCGACGTCAACGCCTCGGCCCTTGAGGACGTACGCGCGCAGTTCGCCGATCTCGGAGTCCATGCGACAATGGTCATCGCCGACATCACGCGCCAAGACGAGGTCGAGCGCCTCGTGCATGCGGCCGGACCACACATCGACATCCTGGCGAACGTCGCCGGGATCATGGACCACTTCCTGCCGCTTGCCGAATTGGACGACGCCACCTGGGCCCGTGTCATTGATGTGAACCTGACCGGCGTCATGCGACTCTCCCGCGCCGTGCTGCCCGGAATGGAGGCGGCCGGCGGCGGCGCGATCGTCACCGTCGCCTCGGAGGCGTCGCTTGGCGCGGGCTGCGCCGGGGCCAGCTACACGAGTTCCAAGCACGCGGTGATCGGACTCGTCAAGCACATCGCCTACTTCTACGGACCCAAGCACGTCCGCTCGAACGCGGTGCTCCCCGGCGCGGTCAACACCGGCATCGGGGCGACGGCCGACCCGCGGTCACGCTGGGCGATGGAGCGGGCGATGCTGGCGATGGCGACGATGCCCGACGCGGCCGAGCCCGACCAAATCGCCACGGTCATCTCGTGGCTGGCAAGCGACGAGGCATCCAACGTCAACGGTGCCTGCGTGACCGCCGACGGCGGCTGGGCTGCGGCCTAGTCAGCCCGGCCGAAGTTCCGGACGGCCAGCACGAGGAACACGACCTTGCGCAGCGGCGCGATCGCGTAGGTCAGCGGATTGATCCGCGTGAGGACGGCCAGCCACGTCGGCAGGCCGCTCAGCGGGAACATCGCTCCCGACAAGAAGAGCATCGGGAACAGCACCAACTGCATCACGACCTGAACGCTCTCGAGCTTCTCGATGCGGCTCGCGACGAACGCCCCGAACGCGGTCGGCGACACGGCCATCAACAACTCGATCAGGATGACCTGCACCACGACCACCGGTGTGAGGATGACGCCGACCAGCGGCGCCAGCACGACCATGACCGTGCTCTGGACGGTGGCGATGCTCGCCCCGCCGGCGGTCGTGCCGATCACGATCGCCGACCGGCTCACGGGCGCGACCAACATCTCGCTCAGGAAACCGAACTCGCGGTCCCAAACGATCGACATGGCCGAGAAGATCGCGGTCGTGACGACGCTCACCGCCTCGATGCCCGGGTAGACGAACTTAGTGAACTCGAACCCGGCGGCGCTGCCGACCACCGGTGACAGGCCGTACCCGAGCACGAACAGGAACAAGATCGGCTGGACGAACCCGGACAGGATGCGCGATTGACCCGATCCGGGCGCGCCCACGGCAGCTACCGCCGCGCGCAGCGGCGTGACCAGCGCAACGATGACCGCGGCCGGGCCCACGAGCACCGCGAGCGGGGGATCGCGCGCCAGACCACGGACGTCCGAGACCGCCTTGCCCATCGCGGTCGTGAGGATCTTGACGATCAAGAACGTCGGCGTGGCCTCCGAGACCGTCACCAGCTCCGGGCGGGGCACCGCGACACGCTCGCGCTCGGAAGCGGCGGTAACGTTGCCGCGGCTCGACATGCTCACAGGCACCGCTGCGCAGGGTCGATGCGCCCGTAACTCCCGCCAGGTGCGCGGCGCGCCGGCGCGGCCATGTGGTCCAGGGGCACCCAGCGCGAGGTCCGGCAACCCCCGGATCCGCCGGGCGGCGGGTGCCGACGCATTCGAGCACATTGCGGACCTTTCTGTAGCGGGTACAGGAAAACCCTGATAGCCACCGCCCGGCGGTGCTCGTAGCGTCGCGGTACCGATCGTCGCAACGCCGCCCCGATGCCCGCCACCCCTCGACACCCGGGGGCCCAAGGCCCCACCACGTGCCACCGGCGCGCCCGCCCGTCGCCGTTCGGCGAGCGCCTCGCAGGGAGCCTCCGACCATGGCTCCGCGGGTCGCCCGCAGAGAGGACGGGCCGGTGGGCACTCGCGGCCACGGTCGTCGTCTTCCTCCTGGCCGCGATGTTCGCCGTCGCCGCCGCCGGCGCCTCCGGTCGGTGGATCCCGAGCGCGGCCGCGCCGATCCCCTGGCAGTGGGAACTGGGCCACCCCCTGAACCTCGCGAGCGCCAGCGACATGGGCACGAACGGCACGTTGTATACCGGCGCCCCGGCGCCGGCCCCG
>JADGPG010000123.1 GCA_017882545.1 Thermoleophilia bacterium | reverse complement strand
GGCAGATCACGGCGTCGAAGCGTCCGCTTTTCGCCATCTTCTTGGCGGTGAGCGGCAACTCGAAGGCGCCGGGCACCCGGACGATCTGGATCTCCTTCTCGTCCGCGCCGGCCCGCGTCAGGGCGTCGACGGCCCCTTCGATCAGGCGGCCGCTGATGAAGTCATTGAAACGGCTGGCGACGATGCCGAACCTCATTCCCTTCGCGATGATCTTTCCCTCGATGATTTTTGGCATGGCTGTTTCTCCTCATAAAATCGATTGTTTCCTATCTATACCTTCAGAATGTGTCCCATCTTCTGTCTCTTGGTCTGGAGGTACTGGATGTTGTTTTCATTCGGCTGGATCTCGATCGGGACCCGTTCGGTGACGGTCAGGCCGTACCCCTCGAGGCCGACGATCTTCTTGGGGTTGTTGGTCAGCTGGCGAATCGTCGTCAACCCGAGGTCGACGAGAATCTGGGCGCCGATCCCGTAGTCGCGCAGGTCCGCCGGAAACCCGAGTTGGCGATTGGCCTCGACCGTATCGAACCCCGCATCCTGCAACTCGTAGGCCCGTAGCTTGTTGAGCAGTCCGATGCCGCGCCCCTCCTGGGCGATGTACAGCACGACGCCCTCGCCCTCGTCGTCGATGATCTTCATCGCGGCGGCCAGCTGCTCGCCGCAGTCGCAGCGCAGCGACCCGAAGACGTCGCCGGTCAGGCATTCCGAGTGCACCCGGACCAGGACGTTCTCCTTGCCGGAGACATCGCCCTTGACCAGGGCCAGGTGGTGCTTGCCGTCGATGAGGCTGTGGTATCCGACGGCGGTCCACTCGCCGAAGGTCGTGGGCAGGCGCGCCTGCCCCCCGCGCTCGACCAGCCGCTCGGTGTGCCGCCGGTACTCGATCAGGTCCGAGATCGTGATCATCAGGAGCCCGTGCTCACGCGCGTACGGAACGAGATCGTCAACGCGGGCCATCTGCCCGTCCTCACGCATAACCTCGCAGATCACCCCGGCGGGTATCAGACCCGCCAGGCGCGCGAGGTCGACCGCTGCCTCGGTGTGTCCGGCGCGCTCGAGCACGCCGCCGGGCTTCGCCCGCAGGGGAAACACGTGCCCGGGCTTGACCAGGTCCGACGCACCCGAATTCGGGTCGATCGCGACCATGATCGTCCGCGCCCGGTCCGGGGCCGAGATGCCGGTGGTCACACCGTCGCGTGCCTCGATCGACTCCAGAAAGGCGGTCCCGAGCGGCGCCTCGTTGCGTCGCACCATCATCGTCAGGCCGAGCTGCTCGCAGCGCTCGTCGGTCAACGCCAGGCACACCAGTCCGCGCGCGTGCGTCGCCATGAAGTTGATCGCCTCAGGGGTCGCGAACTGCGCGGCCATGATGAGGTCGCCCTCGTTCTCGCGATCCTCCGAATCAACGACCACGATCATGTGGCCGGCGCGGATGGCCTCGATCGCCTGTTCGATCGTTGCGAAGGGGCGCGTCTGCGTGCTGCTCATTGGGCCTCCCGCGGCACCTGGTATGGGGCGACAAACGCCTCGATGTACTTTGCCACAAGGTCGACCTCGACATTTACGCGCGTGCCGACCCGGTCCGGGCCGAGCGTGGTCATGGCGACCGTATGGGGAATCAGCGCGACGGTGAGCCCGGCGCCGTCGCGGCCTGCGACGGTCAGGCTCACGCCGTCGATCGTGACGCTGCCCTTCTCCACGACGTAGCGCATGATGCCGGATGCGGCGTCGACGCGGAGGATCCAGCCGTCACCTTCGGGCACGACCGACGACACGAGCCCGGTTCCGTCGATATGCCCCTGGACGAGATGGCCGCCGAGGCGGTCCCCGACGGCCACCGCCCGCTCGAGATTAACGGGATCGCCGGCCTGGGCCTCCCCCAGCGTCGTGCGACGCAACGTCTCGGCCACCGACTCGATCACGAACCCGTCGGGATGCAGCTCGACGACCGTCAGGCAGGCGCCGTCAACGGCGACCGAATCGCCGATGTCAAGCCCCTCCCTGGTCGTCTGCGCGCGGATGCCCACCCGCATGCCGGCGGGCGTCGGCGCCAGCGCCGCGATCGTTCCGATCTCTTCGACAAGTCCGGTGAACATCACCCCTCGCTAGTGGGAAGCTCGATCAGGCGGCCGGTGATCCGGGTGTCCGGGCCGACGGCACTCACTTGGACGCGGGCGAGCCGCGCGGCATCTGCCAGGCGCCCGATGCCGGGACCGGCGATGGCGCCCGGTGCCTCCTCACCGCCGATCAGGATCGGCGCCTGAAACCATTGCACGACATCGACGGCCGACGCCTCGAGGAACCCGCCGGCGAGCCCGGCACCACCCTCGATCAGCAGGGACTGGATCTCCCGGTCGGCAAGCGCCGCCAGCACGTCGGGAATGTGCGGCCGCGGGGTGGCGCAGGCGATGATCTCGACGCCCGCGTCCTGGAGTGCGGCGACGCGGTCCCACGGGGCGTGCGCCCCGACCGCAGCGATCACCGGCACCTCCCGCGCCCCACGGACAAGCGCAGAGGTGAGCGGGAGACGCGCAAAGGAGTCGAAAACGATTCTCGTCGGCTGGCGCACCGGACCCCGGATCCCCCGGACGTTCAGTTGCGGATCGTCCGCCAGCACGGTTCCGATGCCCGCCGCCACGGCGTCATGGTCGGCCCGCAGCCGATGCACGAGGGCACGGGCGTCCGGGCCGGTGATCCACTGGCTCTCTCCCGTCCGGGTGGCGATCTTGCCGTCGAGACTCGTGGCCAGCTTGAGCGTCACATGGGGCCGCCGTCGCACGGCGTGGGTGATGAAGTCGGCGATGAGCTCGCGCGACGCGTATTCGTCGTCGCCGTCGGCGACGCGCACCTTGATGCCGGCGTTCCCGAGCAGGCGGATCCCCTGCCCCCGGGTGCGCTCGAGCGGATCAAGGCACCCGACGACCACGCGCGCGATTCCCGCCTCGATCACCGCAGCCGTGCAGGGCGGGGTTCTGCCGAAGTGCGAGCACGGTTCGAGCGTGCACACCAGCGTGGCACCGCGGGCCGCGTCCCCCGCCGCGCCAAGCGCCATCACCTCGGCGTGCGGACGCCCGGGACCCTCGTGCCATCCCTCAGCGATCAAGCGGCCGTCCCGGAGAATCACGGCGCCCACCAGGGGATTCGGGCTCACCATGCCGCGGGCCCGCCGGGCGAGCTCACGGGCGTGGCCGAGCGCGGCAGCATCGGCCGCGCCGAATCCGTTCATCCGGCGAGCTCCGCCAATGCGCCGTATGCCGCCACCGGATCGTCGGTGCCGAAGATCGCGGAGGCCGACACCATCCATTGGCCGCCCGCGTCCCGCGCATCGCGGAGCGTCCCGAGTCCGATCCCGCCGTCAACTTCGATCCAGACGTCATCCGGCAGCACCGCGCGCAGCCGTGCGACCTTGTCTGGGGTTGTCGGGATGAAGGACTGCCCGGCGAACCCGGGATTGACCGACATGCAGTTGACGTAGTCGAAGCTGCCGATCAGCTCGGTCACGAAGTCGATCGGAGTGCCCGGATTGATCGCCAGGCCCGCGGCGCACCCAAGGCGCCGGATCTCGCCCAGCAGCCGGTGGACGTGGGGATCGGCCTCGGCGTGGACGCTGATCGCATCGGCGTGCGGTGCAAATGCCTCCAGCAGATAACCCGGCCGCTCGACCATCAGGTGGACGTCGACCAGCCCGCCGAAGGGCACGACACTGCGGGCGACAGCGGCGGCAAAATCGGGCCCGACCGTGAGGTTCGGCACGAAGTGCCCGTCCATGACGTCGACGTGGAACACGCGGGCGCCGGCGACGCCGAGCTCACCGAGCTGGGACCCGAGGGCGGTCATGTCGGCCGACATCACCGACGGCAGCACAAGGGGTCGATCGGGTCGGGTCATCGCGTCAACCAGCGTACCGACGTGGTCCACCGACCGCCATCTTGCCTGCCCCGCCCATCAGCGATCGATGCGGGCGACGAAGAATCCGTCGGTGCTATCCCGCCCGGGAAGCGTGAGCAGCGCGCCGGGCAGACGCGGATGGGCCCAACGCGGATACTGCGTGGCGAGATCGGCAGCGACGGCGCCGACGGCCTCGAGGGCGCCCTCGTTCTCCTCGGCAAACAGGGTGCACGTGCTGTACACGACACGACCGCCGGGGCGCGTCAGCTCAAGCGCGCGACCGAGTAGGTCCCGCTGCAGAACAAGGAGCTCTGCCAGGGCCTCCGGGCGGCGACGCCAGCGGACGTCGGGGCGTGCGCTCAGCACGCCGAGACCGGTGCACGGGGGGTCCACCAGGACCGCATCGAAGCCGCCCTCGAGCGGGATCGTTCGGCCATCGCCGACGCGCACGTCGAGGCGGGCGCCCATGCGCTCGCCCAGGGCACGGAGGGCGCGGGCGCGGGCCTCGTACAGCTCCACGCACACGATCTCCGCACCGTCTTGCGAGAGCGCCGCCAAATGGGTCGACTTCGCCCCGGGTGCGGCGCAGAGATCGAGGACCCGTTCGCCGGGCCGCGGGTCGAGCACCCGTGCCGGGATCATCGATGCGCGGCTCTGGCTCATCGCACGCCCATCGGCCCACAGCGGCGAGTCCTCGATGCCGAAGGGCCCGTCGAGGACGATCGCCTCCGGGATGTCCGGATCGTCGTGCCATGCCACTGGCAGTTCCCGCGTCACGTCGTCGCGGGGCCCCTTCAGGGGGTTCCATCGCAGCGCGGACTCCGCGGGCTCGTTTGATGCCGCCATGACCCCCTCCGCGAGCGGTCCGAGCGACGCCACCAACCCGTCGACGATCCAGTCCGGGAGCGAATGCCGGATACCGAGGCGCGCCGCATCGCCGTCGAGGGTCGCCAGCTGCGCCCGACCGCCGTCGGCGATTCGGCGCAGCACTGCGTTCACGAGCCCGGCGCGCGCCGTACGGCGCCGCGGGACGCCGTGGAGGGTCCGGACAAGGCGCACGGTCTGGTCGACCGCCGCCGCGTCCGGGACGCGGTCCGACCACAACAGCTCGTAGGCACCGAGTCGCAGCACCTCCCGCACGTCCGGTTCGATCGCGGCCGGCCGCTCGACGGCGCCGTCGATCAGCCAGTCCAGCGTCCGACGGCGCTGCACGGCACCGTAGGTCAGGCGCATGGCCGCCGACCGGGCCCGAGGGTCGAGATCGGCCTTGCGCGCCTCGGCGGCAAAGGCCCGATCGGCGTACGCGCCGTCGGCGACCCGGCGGAGGACCCGAAGCGCGATCAGACGCTCGGGGCTGATGCGGCTGTCAGTCGTCATCCGAGTACCAGCTCGCCACGGTAGCCGCGCAGGAACTCGCCCGCTGCGACCCGTCCGCGTGAGGGCGGTTGGAGTTCGAGGATCTCGAGCGCCCCGTCGGCGCACCCCAACAGCAGACGTCCGTCGGCGCCGTGCAGGCCGACCCCCGGATGTTCGTCACGGGGAAGGGCCCGCCACACCTTAAATGGGGCGCCGTCAATCACCAGGCGCGCGCCGATATGCGGCGACAGCGCCCGTATCCGGTTCGCGAGTGCGACCGCCGACGTGCCGGTATCGAGCTCGCGATCGGCATCGCCGATCTTCGGCGCCAGCGAGACGCCGGAATCCGCCTGCGCGACGAAGGCGACGTTGCCGCGCTCGAGATCGTCGAGGGTCGCCGCAAGCGCCGGGGTGGCGACAGCGCAGAGTCGGTCCATCACCGAACCCGCGTCCGCCTGCGGATCGACCCGGATACGGATCTCACGCGCGATAGGACCCGTGTCGAGCCCAGCGTCCATGCGCATGATGCACACCCCTGTCTCGGCGACGCCGTCCATCAGGGCGCGCTCAACCGGAGCGGCACCGCGATATGCCGGCAGGAGCGAAAAATGCACGTTAATACAGGGCCATTCCGACAACAAGGGCTCCTTGAGCAGTTGGCCGAACGCCACCACACACAGGGCGCCGGCGCCGGCGGCACGGAGCTGATCGAGTACCTCGGGCGCGTTGATCGTCGCCGGACGCACGCAGGGAATCCCGAGCTCCTGGGCCTGGAGCGCGACAGGTGTCAGCGACGGCGTTCGCGATCGCCCGCGCGGGCGATCGGGTTGCGAGATCACCAGCACGATCTCATGGCGCGAAGCGGACAGCTCGCGCAGGATGGCAGCCGCGGGTGCGGGGCTGCCGGCGAAGGCGATGCGCACGGTGTCTAGGCCTGGCTGCGCAGTTCACGCAGGGCCTGGCGGCGCTGTTCCTTGGTCGTGCGGTCGATAATCAGGATGCCGTCGAGATGGTCCAGTTCGTGCTGGATCACGCGCGCCTCGAACCCCTCGGCCTCGACGGTCAACGCCTCCCCCTCGGCATCCCAGGCCTCCACGCGAACGGCGACGGCCCGCGGGACGTCGACGACGATCTCGCCGATCGACAGGCATCCTTCGGCGTCGACTTCGGTCTCGTCGGACGCCCATGCGAGCGTGGGGTTCACGAGCGCGCGCGGACGGTCCTCATCGCGCACCCGGTAGACGAGAACTCGCCGCAAGGCGCCCAGCTGCGGGGCCGCGAGCCCCGCGCCATTTGCCTCGTCCATGATGAGCTCCATCCGTGCGATCTCCTCGCGCAACGCGTCATCGAAGACCGTGACCTCGCTGGCGGGAATCCTCAGGACGGGATCACCGAGCTGACGCACGGCGCGCAGCGCGGCGAGCCGGCGCTGCTCGAGTTCGGGATCGGCGAGTGCGCGTGACGACATCGGGCCCTGATGGTAGCAAGCAGCGGGGGCGAGCCCGTCGGATCGCCCCCCGGACTCTCCCTACTTGCGGGGCGGGAGCGCCCGGCGGGCGTCCGCGAGGATCTGCGACCGGGCCGCGGCCAATGCCGCGTCGCTGCCGATGGCGACACCGGCGCCACCGACCACGGCGACCACCGGATGGCCACCGCCGGTGGTGATGGTGACGTTTGCGTCGCCGGTGCGCGGATAGCGCACCTCGGCGGTGGAGTCGGTCGGGTGCACGATCGTCGGTGCGGGCGCGAGATCGTTGAGCGCCAGAAAGATCGACGCGAATGCCTCACGAAGATCGGGGGCCACCTGGGGCATCAGTTCCTCGAGCCGATAGAGCTCGGCGACGCGTGGTGTGTAGAAGTACTCGGCCTGCAGCAGCAGTGCGAGGTCCACACCGGTGGCGGCACCACGCTCGGGGCGCTCCTGGACCCAGTCGCGGATCCGCAGCCAGCTCTTGTGGATGACCTCGCCCGATGCGGCGGCGATCGCCGCGGGCTGACGGCGGTCCGGACTGACCACGATCAGCACCGTGCGCGCTGCCGATCCGAGCGCCGCTTGGGCCGCGGCGATGCGCGTGGCACGATCGACGTTGAACGAGAAGTCCGAGATGATGCCGACGACCCAATCGTCGCCATTGCGCAGCGTGATATCGAAGGTCACGGCCTCGTCGCCACGGCCCACGACGCGGCGCTCGCTGACGAGCATGTGGTCCGTGCCGGGAACCGGATCGCCGAGCAGCTCGGTCACCAGTGCATCTCGCGTCTCGGCACTCCCGAGCTGCAGCAGGGTCGCCAACACGTGGACCCACTGCTCGCGCGGCTCGGAGAACGCCTCATAGAGTCTTGGGACCGGCATCGTTCTCGCTTCCGTCGAAATTGATGACCGCAGAACTTTACACTTGCCGCATCGCGACCGGCGCCGCCGCTGGAGACCGCGTCAGGTCGTCTGCGGATCGACGTCGACGACGATCCGAACGTCGCCCGCGGTCGCACTCGGGCGAGCGGCCGTGACGGCCGCCAGCGCGGCCGATCGCGCGTCGGCGATGCGGTCACCCCGCACCAACAGCGCCCGCCGCGTGCGCCCCCGGACGCGGTGCAGCGGGGCCGGTCCCAGCACGGTCACGGGCCAGGCTCCCGTAGCCATGCCGTCGACGAGCTCACGCCCGACGGCAATGACGGCATCGCGGTCGTGGCCCTCGGCGACAACCCTCACGAGGTGGCCGAACGGCGGCATCAGGTAGTCGCGTCGTCGTGCGAGCTCGCCGTCGAGAAATGTGGGAACGGCCAGGTCGGCGCCCAACCGCACCGCCCGCGCCCCGGGTTCCCAGGCCTGCACGATCACGGTCGATGACTCCCCGCGCCGCCCCGCGCGCCCCGCCGTCTGCACGATGAGGTCGAACGCGCGCTCCTCGGCCCGGAAATCGGCGTGGCGCAGACCCGCATCGGCATCGAGCACGGCCGCCACCGTCACCTCGGGCAGGTCGTGGCCCTTGGCGACCATCTGCGTCCCGAGCAGCACAGCGGGCCCCGGTCGCGCGAACTCGGCCAACAGGTCCGCCACCGATCCGCGGGCCGCGGTCGACGATGCATCCAACCGCACCAGCCGCATGCCGGGGACGATCTTCGCCAGCGCCTGCTCGAGCCCCTGAGTACCGAGCCCCCCACGCAGGATCTCACTGGCCCCGCAACTCGGGCACACGGTCGGCACCGGGCGCTCATAGCCGCAATGGTGGCAGGCAAGGCGCGCCGGGTCGCGGTGATGGACCAGGGCGACATCGCACGACGGACACCGTGCGAGCCATCCGCACGCTCGGCACAACGCCATCAGGGCGAACCCGCGCCGGTTGAGCAGGATCACCGCTTTGTTGCCCTGATCGGCCGCATCTCGAAGCGCCCGCGCCAGTGGTGCCGAGACCGGGCCCGGGCCCTGGGTGCGCATGTCGACCACGCGCACGGCCGGTGGCTGGGAACCGTCGGCCCGGGTGCGCAGCGTCACGCGCTCGAGTGCGTGCCAGGTCTCGGGGCGTGGCGTGGCCGTGCCGTAGACGACCAGCGCGCCGGCCGCACGCCCACGGCGGAAGGCGACCTGACGGGCATCGTAGCGGGGCACGGAATCCTGCTTGTAGGACGCGTCGTGCTCCTCGTCGACGACAATCAATCCGAGATTGCGCACCGGCGCGAACACGGCACTGCGCGCGCCCACTACGACGTCGGCATCCCCGTCCCGTAACCGCGCGTCGGCCCGGGCGCGCTCGGACGGGGTCATGTTCGAGTGCCAGACCTCGACCGCGGGCCCGAGCCGTGCCCGCAGGCGTGAGAGCAGTTGCGGAGTCAGGCTGATCTCGGGCACGAGCACGATCGCCCCCCGGCCTTTGGCCCTGACGGCGTCCAATGCCCGCAGGTACACCTCGGTCTTGCCCGAGCCGGTGACCCCGTGGAGCAACAGCGCCGGCGGCTCGCCGCCCTCGAGCGCGGCACCGATCCGAGCGACGGCGGTCGCCTGGTCGGCGGTCAGCCGTGCCGGGACCGGGGGCACGGGCATCCCGAGTCCATGCACATCGCCGGCCACGGGCAGCTCGGCGTCGAGGGCGATAAGGCCGGCGTCGGCCATCCGCCGCAGGGTCGGCATCGTCGTCGCCGCATCCCGCACGAGCGCGGCCGCCGGAATCGCGCGCCCCTCGGGCACGGCGGCCAAGATCTCCTGCTGTCGGGCTGTCGCTCTGGCTGCGTCGGCGATGCGCCGGACGACCAGGCGCGCGGCGGGTCCGCGGGCCGGCACCGTGAGCCGCCACGTCCCGTCCGCTGACCGGCGCAGCGCGCCCTCTGCCCCTGGTGGAACGACCAGGCGAAGACAGGGGGCGACCGGCGCCGCGTAGTAGCGGGCGACCCAGAACGCCAGCTCGCGTAGCTCGTCCGGAATGGCGGCCGTCGCGACCCTGCCGGCCACGGCGACGAGACGCCCGGTGTGGGTGGCCGGGTCGTCACCGACCACGACGCCGACGACCCGGCGGCGTCCGAGCGGGCACGCGACCAGGGCGCCGAGCGGGACGTCGAGCCCGTCCGGAACGAGGTAGTCGAGCGGGCGGTCGAGCGCACGGGTGTCGACTAACAGACGGACCTGCACGCAACGCCGGGGCGCTGCCGCTGCCGCATCATCCGTCAGCAGTGACGGATGGCTCACGCGGACATCGTTCGGTTACCCGCGCGCCTCGTTGCCGATTGCCGTGGACTCCCAGGTGAATTCGGGAAGCTCACGGCCGAAATGGCCGTACGCGGCGGTCTTTTGGAAGATCGGACGGCGCAGATCGAGCCGTTCCACGATCGCTGCCGGGCGCAGGTCGAAGTTCTCGGCCACCCACCGCTCGATCTGTTCGATCGGTCGGGTCTCGGTGCCGAAAGTCTCAACGAGAATGGACACCGGATGGGCGACCCCAATCGCATATGCGACCTGGACCTCGCAGCGTGCGGCGAACCCGGCTGCGACCACGTTCTTGGCGACCCAGCGCGCCGCGTACGCCGCCGAGCGGTCGACCTTGCTCGGGTCCTTGCCCGAAAAGGCGCCGCCGCCGTGACGCGCCATGCCGCCGTAGGTGTCGACAATGATCTTGCGGCCGGTCAGGCCGGCGTCCCCGACGGGGCCGCCAATGACGAAGTTCCCGGTGGGGTTGATGAAGTAGCGGATGCCGGGCGTCGAGTATCCATACTCCTCAAGGACCGGGTGGATCACCTCGTTGGCCATGTCCAGCTCCAACTCGCCCCGGTCGATGCCCGGATTGTGCTGGGTCGACAGCACAATGGCGTCGACACCGATCGGGCGTCCGTTCTGGTAGCGCACCGTCACCTGTGTCTTGCCGTCGGGGCGCAGGTACGGGACCTTTCCCGAATGGCGGGCCTCCGCGAGACGTTCGGAGATGCGGTGCGCGAGGGTAATCGGCACGGGCATCAGCTGCGGCGTCTCGTCGCTGGCGTAGCCGAACATCAGGCCCTGGTCGCCCGCGCCCTGGAGGTCGTACGCGTCGTGGGAGTCGCCGACCCGCGTCTCGAGGGCGGTGTTCACCCCCTGGGCAATGTCCAGGCTTTGGCGATCGAGCGCGACCAGGATCGCGCAGGTGGCGGCGTCGAAGCCGACCTCACTCGAGTTGTACCCCACCCGTGCGATCGTCGCCCGGACGATGTCGGGGATGTCGATCCGCGCCGTACTGCTGATCTCGCCGGCCACGACGACCTGGCCCGTGGTCACCAGGGTCTCGCAGGCCACCCGGGCGTTGTGGTCCTCGGCCAGGATCGCGTCGAGGACGCCGTCGGAGATCTGGTCGGCGAGCTTGTCCGGATGGCCCTCTGTGACCGATTCGGATGTAAACAGACGATCGCTCATTCACCAGGCCCTTGCAGTAAGGAAGACGCGGGCGAGAATATCACCACGGCCCCCGCCGACACCCGGGGCCGGATCACTCCTCGACTGCCGGAGCGCGGGCCATCAGGTCGCGCATGCACTCGGCGACCGGCTTTCCACCCACGGCGGAGGCGACCTCGCTGCTGATCGGCAGCTCGACGCCGGCGCTGTTCGCCAGATCCAGCAGGCGCGCGACGGTCCACAGGCCCTCAGCGACCTGTCCGATACTCGCCTCGGCCTCCGCCCCGGACAGCCCGCCCGCGATCAGCTCGCCGACGCGCCGGTTGCGTGAATGCCCGCTCGTGCAGGTGCCGACCAGATCACCCATTCCCGCCAGGCCGCGGAACGTCGCGTCATGCGCGCCGTAGGCGCGGCCCAGACGGGTCATCTCGGCGAGTCCACGGGTGATAAGGCTGGCTTTGGCATTGTCCCCGAAGCCAAGCCCGTCGGCCATGCCGGCACCGATCGCGATCACATTCTTGGCAGCCGCGCAGAGTTCCACGCCGACAAGATCGTCGTTGAGGTAGACGCGGAAACCGGGCCCGTTGAGCAGCCGCTGCACGCGCTCACCGAGCGCCAGATCACCGGCGACCACGGCGGCGGTCGGCTGACCCTCGGCGACCTCCTCGGCATGGTTCGGCCCGGAGAGTACGGCGAACGGCACCCCGGCAGCGAGGGCGTCGTGCCAGAGCTCCGACAGCCGACGACCGCTGGTGGGGTCGAGCCCCTTCGTCAGCGACAAGACGCCGGTCCCCGGCGAGACCGCCGCGGCCACGACCGGTGCCATGGTGGCAGTCGCACGGCTGGGGATCGCCATAACCGCCAGATCCACGCCACGAAGGGCATCCAGGCCGTCGGCCGCCACGACCGTCAGGGCGGTGGGCAGCGGGACCCCGGGCAGGTAGGCGGAGTTGACCCGATCGCGCACCAGCGTCTCGGCGTGCTCGCGGGTGCGGCATACGAGCCGCACATCGGCCCCGTGGCGTTCGCACAGTAGTGCGAACGCCGTCCCCCACGATCCGCCCCCGAGCACGGCGACCGTGCGGATGTCGTCGCCCGCGGTCATCCGCCCCGATCCCGGACCTGCAGGATGATCGGCACGCCGTCGAAATCGAAGCGGCGGCGCAGCTGGTTTTCAAGCCAGAACCCATAGTCCCGGGTGATCAGCGAACGATCGTTGACGTCCAGCCGCAGCGTCGGCGGGGCGGTGTCGACCTGGACGAGGTATCGCAGCGACAGGCGCCGCCGCCCCCCGCGCGGACCGGGACGCGCGTCGGCCAGCTCGCGCAGTGCCGTGTTGAGCTTGTGGGTCGAGATGCGCGTCCGCCGCCGCTCATAGAGCCGCAACGCCGACGGGATCAGGCGATGAAGCCCCTCCCCCTTCTCGGCCGAGCACACCTCGATAAGGGGGCGCTGGCGGGACTTGGCACGCAGTTCGCCCCGGATCGCGTCGAGCTCGGGCTGGGCCAGGTCCCACTTGTTCATGACGACCAAGGTTGCGCACTTGGCGCGCGCGGCCGCGTCGACGGCCCGCAGATCGGCGTCGGTTAACCCCTCGGTCGCATCGCAGATCACGAGCGCGACATCGCTGCGCTCGGCCGCCTGAATCGCGCGGATCTGGCTGTAGTGCTCGACATCGTCGCGCATCCGACCCCGCTTGCGCATGCCGGCAGTGTCGGTCAGCACGACCTCCCGGCCGTCGAATTCGAACAGCGTGTCGATCGGGTCGCGCGTGGTCCCCGGTCGGTCGTGGACAATCACCCGCTGTTCGCCGAGCAGCGCGTTGACGATGGAGCTCTTGCCGACGTTCGGCCGGCCCATGATGCACAGCGCGGGCACGCCCTCTTGGCGCGGAATGATGATCTCCGGATCGGGAAGCGCCGCCACGATCACGTCCAGGAGATCGCCGATCCCGAGCCCGTGCTGGGCGGAGACCGGAACGACCTCGCCCAGGCCCAGGCCCCAGAGACCCTGGGCCAGCAGTTCGGTCTCGCGGCGCTCACACTTGTTGGCGATCACGACCACCGGGACCTTGGCCGTCCGCAGGTAGTCCGCGACCTCGAGGTCGCCCGGCGTGGGCGCGGTGGTGGCATCGACGACGAAGAGCGCCAAATCGGCGTCGGCGATCGCCTGTCGGGCCTGATCGGCCACCTGGCGGCCGATCGGCGTCGGGTCCTCGGCGTCGATGCCGCCCGTGTCGATCAGCTGAAAGGTGTGCCCTGCCCACTCGGCTCCCGCCTGACGGCGGTCGCGGGTCACCCCGGGCAGCGGATCGATGACCGCGTCCCGCCGTCCGGTGATGCGATTGAACAGGGTCGACTTGCCGACGTTTGGATACCCGACCACCGCAATGATCGGCTGGTTTGTGGCCAGGGTGGTCTCCGGCACGGCACCGGCACGCTGCCCCGGCACGCGATGCCGGCGCTCGGTAGGCTCAGACATTGGTGTCTCCCGGGGATCGTTCGCGCAAGGCGCCGATCGCCTCCATCATGCGGTTTGCGACCGCCTGGCTCTGCGCGCTGCGCGAGCCCTTCGGCAGGTCGCTGAAATCAAGTGGTGCACCGATGGCGACGCGAACCGGACCAAACCGGCGCTGTGCACGGCTGACCAGAATGGGCATGACCTGCACGCCTTCGACCCGTGCCAGGGCGCCCGCCCCGGGCCAGGCCGGACCGAGATTCCCGTCGGTGTGGCGGGTCCCCTCGGGAAACATGAGTAGCGCCTCACCTTCGGACAGTAGGCGCCGGGCGGTTCGTATCGCCGAGAGGTCGGCGCCGCCGCGGTCGACCGGGAACACACCGGCGTTTGCGAACACGCGGCCGACCAAAGGGATCGTGAGTAGTTCCCGCTTGGCCATGGAGTAGACCCGGCGACGGGGCGCCAGCGCGTACCCGATCATCGGAGGATCCCACATCGAGATGTGGTTGGCCACGAACAACGTCGCGCCGTGGTCCGGGACGCGTTCGACACCGACGACACGGACCCGATAGATCCAGCGGAAGACCGGCGTGATCATGATCCGGCCCATCCACCACAGCCATCCGACGATGCGGACCATGGGCGGGTTGTCGCTCACGTGCGCGCCCCGGAACGCGCCGCGACGGCCCATGCGGCGATGGTGTCGACGACCTCGGCGATCGACAGGTCAGTCGTGTCCAGGTGGACGGCGTCCGTCGCAGCCCGCAGCGGGCTCGCGGCCCGGGTCGAATCCCGGCGATCACGCTCGGCGATGGCCGCCTCGACGTCGGCGATCGACTCAGGCGTCCCCTCGGCCGCAAGTTCGGCGCAGCGCCGGCGGGCGCGCTCGGTCACCGACGCGGTCAGGAAGACCTTCAGCTCCGCCCCGGGCCACACGGTGGTGCCGACATCACGGCCGTCCAAGACCCACGATCCGTCGGCGAGCACCGCGCGCTGCAACGCGGTCACCACATCGCGGACACCGGGGTGGGCCGCCACCTCCGACACCGCGGCGGTGATGTCCGCCGAGCGAATCTGCCGCGAGATATCCTGTCCGTCGACGACGACCGCGACCCCGCCGGGCAACGGCTGCATCACGGGCGGATGACGCCGGGCGAGTGCCGCCAGCGCGTCGCCGTCGCCGACGCCGACGCCGTCCCGGACTGCCAGGTACGCCACCGCGCGATACATCGCGCCGGTGTCGAGATAGCCCGCGCCCAGACGCTCGGCGACCGCGCGGGCCACCGTGCTCTTCCCGGCACCGGCGGGTCCGTCAATGGCGACGATCACACCACGGCCCCGAGGGCGGCAAGATCGAACGCAAAGCGCGGGTAGGAGACCGCCGCAACCTCAAACCCGGCGACCCGGACCCCGTCGCGGCTTGCCAGGCCGGCGACGGCGCCCAACATCGCAAACCGGTGGTCGTGGCCGGCGTCCATGCTCCCACCCGGAATTGTCGGTGCGCCGGTCACGGCGAACCCGTCCGGCAGTTCCTCGGCGGCGACACCCATCCCACGCAATGCCCGCACGACGGCGGTAATTCGATCGCTTTCTTTGACCCGCAATTCCGCGGCCCCGCGGACGCGCGTGGTCCCGCGGGCGCGAGCGGCCAGGAGGCCGACCAAGGGTAGCTCGTCGATCATCGCCGGCACCTCCTCCGGGGAGACCTCCGTCGCCCGAAGGTCGTCGGTGCGACGCACGACAAGCTCCCCTGCCGGTTCGCCCGCCACCTCCGGACCGGGAATCACTTCGACGTCCACTCCCATCCGGCGCATCACCCCGAGCAGGCCGGTTCGGAGCGGATTCAGGTTCACCCCGGGCAAGCGCACGTCCGGATCGCCCAGCAACGCGCCGGCGACCAGGTGAAATGCCGCCGACGAGAAGTCGCCGGGAACCTCGAGATCCGGCAGGTTCAGGTGCGCGACGGGTCCGCGGATGCCGACGGCCCCGTCGACCGACATCACCTCGACACCCGATGCCCGCAGCATCCGCTCGGTGTGGTCGCGGGAGGGAACGGGCTCCGAGACCCACGTCTCGCCGTCGGCGAACAGGCCGGCCAACAGGATGCAGCTCTTGACTTGGGCCGACGACACCGCGAGGTCGTGGCGCATTCCCCGGAGCTGGACGCCGCCGGAGACCACCAGGGGCGGCAGACCGCCTGGCGACGTGAACACGGCCGCACCCATCCGACGCAGCGGCGTGGCCACGCGTGCCATCGGCCGGCCTCGGAGCGAATCGTCGCCGTCGAGGATCACGTGATCGGCCTGAGAGCCGATCAGCAGCCCCGGCAGGAGCCGCATCAGGGTTCCCGCATTCATGCAATCGATGGCGGGGCTCGGGATAAGCCCGCGCAGTCCGCGTCCGGCAACGACGACCCGCCCCCCGAGGTGCCCCTCGACCGCCACCCGGCATGCCTCGACGGCGCCGAGCGTCGCGGCGGTGTCGGCCGAATCCAGCGGCGCGTCAATCGTGACCGTGCGGTCGGATACGGCCGCCAGCAGGAGCGCCCGGTGGGTAATCGACTTGTCGGTGGGGACGTGCAGAGTCCCCGCCAGTGCGGCGACCGGCGTCGCGAAAAGGGTCGTCATCGCCCCGAGACTACCCGACCTGGCACCGGTCACCCCCGACCCGACGCCTCCGGATGCGGACCCGTGTGCAGCCGCGCGCCATGGATGCGCAGCCAATCCCGCTGGAGCCGGTAGTCGGGCCAGTAGTCGGCGACGCAGTCCCAAAACGCGGACGAGTGGTCCATGTGACGCAAGTGCACCAATTCGTGCACGGTGACGTATTCGGCCACGTCCGGGTCCGCCATCATCAATCGCCAGTTGAAAGAGATCCGCCCGCCCGCCGATGCGCTGCCCCAGCGGGTGCGCTGGTCCCGGATCGCAATGCTCGTCGGCGTCACACCGATGTGCGGCGCCCAGGCCGCCACCCGTGCGGCGAAGTGGGTGCGGGCGGCCGACCGATACCACCGTTCGACAATGGACGCGAGCGGAGCGTCCCCGGGGACCTCCAGCCCCGCCGCCGTGTGCCGTGCACGGTGCCGAGGGGACGCGACCAGCGCGACCGAGCCCCCCAGCAACGGAATCCGGTCGCCTGGCACAAGCGGAGCCGGGCGTGCGGCCCGGCTCCGGGCAAGAGCCGCGACAACCCAGTCCGCGCGTGCGGCGACGGCCGTCCGCAGCTCGCGGTCGGACACGTGCGGTGGGGCGGTCACGACCAGCTCATCGTTCTGGACCCGCAGCGTGATTCGCCTGGCGCCCGGATGGCGCCGTACGCGAAATTCCTGGCCGGCGCGCCCGCTGCGCAACGGGCCGACCGCGATCCGGGACCGCCGCACGTCAGTCGTCGTCGGGCACGGAGCGGGCCACGCGCAGCGCGACCTCTTCGGCGTCCGGCATGCGCTGGACCTGCACGCCGAATGCGCGCGTGGTCGTCTGCCACACGACGGTGACGAAGCTGCGGCGGCCACGGACGACCCCGGCGAAGCCGTTCACGTCCACCTCGTGCGCGAGCGCACCGCCTGGGTCGGGGCTTGCCAACGGCGCGACCGTCTGTCGCAGCAGGACCCGTTGTCCATCGGGCCCGTCCCACGTCACGATCACCGCCATCGGGCCGAACGGGTACGACAGGTCCGGCTCCAGGCGCGGCCGCGACCGCCCGAAACCCGGCGGCACCCACTCAGGTAGGACGATTCCGTACCCGACCTCGAAGGTGGCCGAATCAATATCGTCGAACCAGCGCCCATGGCCGATCCCGGCCGCCATGCCATGCCCGGATCCGAGACGGCCGCTGACCTGGCCGCCCGAGGTCTGGAGATCGGCCATTCCCGACCGGTCGAGACGGCCGATCGGCTCGTCGGCCTGGCCGATGGCGTCGACACCGAGCAGCATCGAGTCCGGCAAAAGGCGGATCACGACGATGCCCTCCGGACCCGCCGGGGTGGCGGCAGCCGTGGCCTCCTCCGCCAGCAGCGGCAACGCGGCACGGGCTTCCGGCGCGAGGCGCCCGACGAACAACTGGTCGCGGGCCGTCGTTCCGTCGATGAACGAGACGACCGCGCCGACGATGGGCCGCCACCGACTCGGGACGCCCGGCGGGCACAGGACGCGCGCACGATCCTCGCCACTATTGGGATCGACCCACGCGACCCGGACGCAGATCGGGGGACCGACCGTCGACACGGCGACCCAGTACGGCCCGGAATCCGGCGGGATGACCATGACCAACGGGTGCCCGAGAATCGCTTCGAAGCGGGAGACCGAAGCATCCATGGGTGCCATCATGGCGCATCGGTCGGGCCAATGGCCATCACGGCGGACAGGCGGGGGATCAACTAGCGTGGCGGACGTGACCGCTCCCGCCACGACCGGCCCACAACCGTTCCGGGTGAGCCGCCCGGACACGACGCTGTCCGGCGAGCGTTTCGGCACCGGAACACCGATCCTGCTCCTGCATGGGCTGACGGCGACGCGGCGGTACGTCCTGCACGGCTCATCCGCCCTCGTCCGCGACGGGTGCGCGTTGATCGGGTATGACGCCCGCGGCCACGGCGCGTCGCTGCCCGCGGCTGATCCGTCCCAATACGTCTACGACCGGCTCGGTGATGACGCTGTCGCCGTCTTGGCGGCCGAAGGCGTTGAGCGGGCCGTCCTGGTCGGCCAGTCGATGGGATCGGCCACCGCGATTAACGTGGCGATGCGATACCCCGAGCGCGTCGCGGGACTGGTGATCATCACGCCGGCCCACCGGGGCGCCCCGAGCCCGAACCCCGAGCGCTGGGACGCGCTGGCCGAGGGACTCGAGCGGGGCGGCCCCGACGGGTTTCTCGCCGCGTACGGCCCTCCGAGGGTTCCCGCCGCGATGCTCGAGACGACGATGATGGTGATCCGGCAGCGCCTCGGGCGCCACGAGCACCCTGAAGGGGTCGTGGCCGCCCTGCGGGCCACCCCGCGATCCACGGCCTTCCACGGCATGGCGGCCCTGGAGGGCCTTGACGTACCGACGCTGATCGTGGCCAGCCGGGACGACATCGACGTCGAGCATCCGCTGGCGGTCGCCGAGGAATACCGCGAGCGCATCACCGGCGCTGAGTTCGTGATCGAGGGCGCAGGGCAAAGCCCGCTGGCGTGGCGGGGCGGCAGCCTGTCACGTGAGATCGCCGCCTATCTTGCGCGGCACGGGTCGGACCTGCGCTAGGCGCGCTCGGCCTCCGCGCGCAGGCCGAGTGCGGTGATCAGACCGACAGCGGCCTCGGCGGCGTCAGCCCCGGCGACTCGAACGACGAACTCCCCCACCCCGCCCGGCGGTCCCGGCCGGAGGGCGAGGTCGTCGATGTTGATGTGGCCGTGACCCAACGCGGTGGTGATCTCAGAGACCGCGCCGGGCCGGTCCGGAATCCCCACGACGATCTCCCACGGCTCGCCGCCGCTCCCGGCAGCGTCCCGTCCGGCCCTCAAGCGCCGACGACCGTCGGCGGCATCGGCCACGAACGCTGTCACCCCGGCGCGGTCGCCGGCGGTGATCGCCGCCTCGACCTGTTCGAGGCGCCCGCGGAAGTCCGCAAGCGCATCCAGGACGGCATCGCGATTTGCCAGGAGGATGTCCGCCCACAGCGGCGGGTTCGCCCCGGCCACGCGGGTGAGGTCGTCGAACGAGGGGCCCGCCGACCGCAGCGCCTCACGCCCGCCCGGGGCGGTCGCGGCGGCCTGGTTGATGAGGGCCGCCGCGAGGACATGCGGGACGTGGCTGACGAGCGCCATCAGCCGATCGTGAACGTCGGCGTCGATGGCCGCCGGACGGGCGCCGGTCGCGGAGATGACCGCATATGCCCGCTCGTACAGATCCGGCCGCGCCTCGGCGCCCGGGGTCAGGAACCATGTCGCGCCCCGAAACAGGTCGGCACGGGCGCCGCCGATCCCGGCGCGCTCGCCACCGCAGATCGGATGGCCGCCGATAAAGCGCGCGCGCTCGTCACCGCCGAGGGCATCGACCACCATGCGCTTGGCCGACCCCAAATCTGAGACGACGCTCCCGGGCGGGGCGGCGGCCAGCGCCTGGCGAACGACCTCCGGGACGCGGCCGAGCGGCGCCGCCACGAAGACGACCGCGGCGCCCGCCACGGCATCCGGCACCGTCGCCGCCACGTCCGTGACCGCGTGCAGCTTGAGCGCGGCTGCGGCGGCACCGGAATCGGGGTCGAATCCGACGATCGGCCCGATCCCCGCATCACGCAACGCGAGCCCGAGCGACCCGCCCATGAGCCCGAGCCCCAGAATCGCGATCGGTCCCGGGGTCGGACGCACGGCTGGACTCAGCTGGTCGCCGCGACGACGGCCGCTTCGGGGCCGGCCATGATCTTGCCCATCAGATCGACGCAGCGCTTGACGTCGGCCACCCAGGCGGCGAAGCCGTCGGCATACAGGGCCTGCGGCCCGTCGCACAGCGCGGTCTCCGGCGACGGGTGCACCTCGACGATGAGCCCGTCGGCGCCCGCGACGACCGCGGCACGCGCCATCGGCAGAATCCAGTCACGCTTGCCGGCCGCGTGCGACGGATCGACGATGACCGGAAGCCCCGACAGCGACTTGACAACCGGAACGGCCGAGATGTCCAGCGTCGAGCGGTAGGCCGTTTCAAACGTCCGGATTCCGCGCTCACACAGGATGACCCGCTCGTTGCCTTCGCGAGCGATGTACTCCGCCGACAGCAGCCACTCTTCGATCGTGGCCGACAGGCCGCGCTTGAGCAGAACGGCGGCGCCTGTCTTGCCGACCTCCTTGAGCAGGTCGAAATTCTGCATGTTGCGCGCACCCAGCTGGATCACGTCGGCCACCTCGACCACGTCCTCAATCTGACGGACATCCATGACCTCGGTGACCACGGGCAGCCCCGTCAGCTCGCGTGCCTCGGCGAGAATCTGGAGGGCCTCCCGACCCAACCCCTGAAAGCTGTAGGGCGAGGTCCGCGGCTTGTATGCGCCGCCGCGCAGCAGGGCGGCGCCCGCGTCCCGCACGACCTGCGCAGTCGTCAGCGTCTGCTCCCGGGACTCGACCGTGCAGGGTCCGGCGATCAGGCAGAAGTTGTCGCCGCCGATCTTGCGCCCGGAGATTTCGATGGTGGCGTCTGGACCGCGAAAGTCGCGCGAGACGAGCTTGTACGGCTTGAGGATGGGCACGACCCGCTCCACGCCGGGCTCACCCTCTAACTGCATGCTCGCCACGAGCTCGCGATCGTCGCCGATCGCGCCAATGACCGTGACAAATTCGCCGCGCGAGGCGTGTGCCGTCGCGCCGGCGCGCTCGATCCGTTCGATGACGCGGGCGACCTCCTCGTCGGTCGCCCCCTGCTTCATCACGATCATCATGGCTGTGAGCTGTCCTTTGTCGGAAGTTCTGAAGCTGTGGGGGCGGCGCGCCCGAGCACCGCCGCCAACGCCGCGAGGAACGCGTCGTTTTCGGTCGGTGTGCCGAGCGAGATCCGGAGTTGCCCCGGGCATCCAAGTGCCGCGCCGTCCCGGACGATAACCCCCGCCGCGAGCAACCGCTCGTGGATCCCGTCTCGGGTATCCGGCGCAACCAGTATGAAGTTCGCCTGGCTCGGCGTAAAGCGTACTCCCATCTGCGTCAGGGCGGCAGCTATACGCGTGCGCTCCGAGATGGTCTCCTGCACCCGCCGGTCGATGGCGGCGGTGTGGCGCAGACTCTCCAGCGCTGCGGCCTGCGCGAGCGACGACGCGTTGAACGGCTGACGCACGCGATCGAGCGCCGCGGCCCAGTCGGGGCTCCCCATGGCGTACCCGACCCGGAGTCCACAGAGTCCGTGGGCCTTGGAAAAGGTGCGCAGCACCATCAGGTTTGGCCGGGTCCGCGCTTGGCTGAGCGCACGGCCACGATCCGCCTCGGTCACGAAGTCGTAGTAGGCCTCGTCGATCAGGACCGGAAGGTCCTCGGGAATGGCGTCGAGAAACTCTTCGATGCGCGCCGCCGAGACGTACGCCCCGGTCGGGTTGTTGGGACTGCAGACGATCACCAGACGGGTCCGCTCGTCGATGGCGGCCGCCATGGCGGCGAGATCGTTGCGGCCCTCGGCGTCCAGCGGCACACCGATCGCCTCCGCCCCCGCCGCGGCGGCCACATGGGGATAGAGCCCAAACGACGGCACGGGGTGCACCAGGGTTGTCCCCGGGTCGAGCAACGCCTGGCCCGCCAGCAGCAATAGCTCACACGAGCCGTTGCCGATCACCACCTGACTGAGATCGAGCCCGTGCAGGTCGGCGATCTCACGGCGCAGCGCCCGCGCGGCGCCGTCCGGATAGCGGTTGAGACCCGCGATGCCGGCGGCAAGCACGGCTTGAACGGCGTCCAGCGGCGGGTAGGGGCTCTCGTTGGAGGCGAGCTTGATGGCGGTGGCCAGCCCGTAGCGTTCGAGGACGTCCGCGGTCGTCAGCCCGGGCTCGTAGTGCGGAATCGCGGCAAGCCGCGGCGAAATGATCAGGCTCATCGGGTCCGAGTCTACGAGACCGCGCCAGACCGTGGTCCGCGGCGCACGCGTGGCAACCGCCGGCGCTGTGACGAACAGCCTTGCGGCGGTCGCGCCCGGTAATTATTGTCAAATTGACATGAGGAGCACCCTCAAATTACGTCAAGTTGACGGAATTCCCCACATCGTTGACGGCAACCGCGATCCGATCGTGGTCGTCGGCAGCGGTTTGGCGGGATTGCTGGTCGCCGTCCGGAGCGCGCATGCCGGCCCGGTGGTGCTGGTCACCAAGACGGCACTCGGAGACGGCAACACGGCGTATGCGCAGGGCGGGATCGCGGCGGCAGTCGGTCCGAGCGATGGCATCGACGCCCACTTGCACGACACGCTTGTCGCCGGCGCGGGGCTCTGCGATCCGCGCGTGGTCGCGGCCGCGGTCGCCGCGGGCCCGCCGAGCATTGCGATCCTGCAGGCGCTCGGCGTCCCCTTTGATCGACAAGCGGGACACCTCGCGCTCGGTCGCGAGGGTGCCCACTCCGCTGACCGAATCGTCCACGCCGGCGGAGACGCGACGGGCGCGCGCGTCGTCGAGGCGCTGCGCCACGCCGTCCGTGATCACCCGCGGATCGTCGTCCGCGAGCACACGCGCGTTCGGGAGATCCTGGTGCGCGACGGCCGGGTCCGGGGTGTCCTTACCGAGGGTGCCGGCGGCGGGCTCGCGTCAATCGGCGCCGATGCGATCGTGCTCGCGACCGGCGGCGCCGGGCGTTTGTTCTCGCGCACGACCAACCCCGCGACGGCAAACGGCGACGGGGTCGCGCTGGCAGTCCAGGCGGGCGCAGCGGTCGCCGACCTCGAGATGATCCAATTCCACCCGACGGCCCTCGCCATCGGGGGGTCGCCCCTGCCACTCGTCAGCGAGGCGGTCCGAGGCGCCGGCGCTTATCTCCGGGCGCCCGACGGGCGCCGCTTCATGCTGGACGAACACCCGCTCGCCGAACTCGGCCCCCGGGACGTGGTCGCCCGCGCGGTCGCCCGGACGGCGTTGGCCCAAGGCGGAGAGGTCACGCTCGATCTTCGCCACCTGGATCCGGATTGGGTGCACGGCCGCTTTCCGACGGTCTCGGCGGCCTGCGCCGACGCCGGGCTCGATCTGGCGCGTGACCCGGTCCCGGTCACGCCGGCGGCTCACTACGCGATCGGCGGCGTGCTGGCAGACCTGCGCGGGCGCACCACGCTGGTCGGCCTGTACGCCATCGGCGAATGTGCGGCAACCGGACTCCACGGCGCCAACCGGCTCGCCTCGAACAGCCTGCTGGAGGCCGCGGTGATGGCAGTCCAGTGCGCGGACGACCTCGCCGACGGGGACCCGAGCTGGGCCGCCGCAGACCCCGCGCGCCTGCCCGGGCCGCCGGATACGGCACGGCCGACCGGAGATGACCGCTCGCACGACGAGGTGATGTGGGCGCACATGGGTCTCGAGCGCGACGCCGACGGGATGGCCCATGCGGCCGCAACGCTCGACGGGCGACATGGCGCCGATACCTCCGATGACCACGCTGCCCTGACGCTCGCGCGCCTGTCGCTGATGGCGGCCCGGCACCGCGAGGAAAGCAGAGGGGCGCATTACCGACGCGACATGCCGCACGCGCGCTCCGACTGGGCGGTGCGCGTCGCGTGGCTCGGCGGCGAGCCGCTCACCGTCGCCCCCGCATCACACACCGTCCGCGAACCACTACGCGCCAAGGAGGCAGCGTGACCACGTCCACCACCGTCGGTGCAATGCCCGACGAGCTCGGGCTCATTCCGGCCGAGGAACTGCGCGAGCGCGCGTGGGCCGCGCGACGGGCCCTCGGTGACCGAGCCGTCATCCTCGGCCACCATTACCAGAAGGACGAGGTCATGGAGTTCGCCGACATCACCGGCGACTCGTTCCTGCTGGCCCAGCGCGGAGCCGCGGCCACGCAGGCCGATCTGGTCGTGTTCCTGGGGGTCTACTTCATGGCCGAGTCCGCCTATGTGCTCGCCGGCCCCGGTCAGCAGGTCATCCTGCCGGACCTTGGCGCAGGCTGCCACCTGGCCGAATGTGCCGACATTTTTACCGTGCGCGACGCCTGGAGCCAGCTGACCGCCGCCATCCCGGACAAGCGCGTCATCCCCCTCACGTACATGAACAGCGGCGCCGACCTCAAGGCATTCGTCGGCGAGCACGGGGGTGCGGTCTGCACCTCCGGCAATGCGGAGCGGGCCTTCCGCTGGGCAATGTCCGAGGGCGACGCGGTGCTGTTCTTCCCCGATGAGCACCTCGGCCGCAACACGGGCGTCCGCGTCGGACTCACCGAGAGCGCCGGCGTCGTCTGGGACCCGCGCAGCGCGGATCTCGGTGGTGTCGATCCCGCGGCGCTCGCCGATGCGCAGCTGATCCTCTGGAAGGGATTCTGCAACGTCCACACGGCGTTTACGCCCGCCCAAATCGACCAGGCGCGCACCGCCGACCCGAACGTCCGGGTGATCGTGCACCCCGAATGCCCACGCCCGGTCGTGGCCGCCGCCGACGAGGATGGGTCGACCGAATACATCATCCGGCGCTGTGCCGAACTGCCGACCGGCAGCGCGATCGTGGTCGGCACGGACTGGAACCTGGTCAACCGCCTCGCCCAGCAACATCCCGACAAGCACATCCGATGCCTGAACGAGTTCATCTGCCCGTGCGTCACGATGAATCGCATCACGCTCCCGAAGCTGACCTGGTGCCTGGAGTCGCTCGCCGGCGGCGAGCTCGTCAACACCGTGACCGTCGACGACGACATGGCTCGCTGGGCCCGCGTCGCGCTCGATCGCATGCTGGCGCTCGCGTGACGAGTGATCGCATGGCGGTGACGGCCGGCGTCGCCGGACCCTCACTCGCCGAGGTCGTCCGCGCGGCCCTCGCCGAAGACCTCGGCGACCGCGGTGACGTCACCTCGAACACCCTGATCCCTGCGGACCTGCGGGCCGAAGGACGGCTCGTCTCACGCGCCGCGGGTGTCTTCGCCGGGCGCGCGGCGGCCGCAGAAGCCGCTCGTCAGTGCGGAATCTCGGTCGATTGGCGCGTGGCGGACGGCACCTCGCTCGTCCCCGGTGCGGTGATCGCCGAACTCATCGGGCCGGCGCGGGGACTGCTCGCCTGTGAACGGACGCTCCTGAACCTGGTCGGCCACCTGTCCGGCATCGCGACGACGACCCGCTCCTTCGTCGAGGTCTGCGGATCCTGCGCCGTCCTCGACACCCGCAAGACGACCCCCGGACTGCGCGCGCTCGAGAAGGCTGCGGTCGTCGCCGGCGGCGGGGTCAACCACCGCTTCGGGCTCTACGACCGGGTTCTGGTCAAAGACAACCACTTGGCGCTCGCGGGTGCGGGGCTGGTCGACGCGGTCAGACGGGTCAGGACGCGCTGGCCCGAGATCCTCGTCGAGGTCGAGGCGGACGACATGGACGGCGTGCGGCTCGCGCTCGCCGCTGGCGCCGACTGGATCCTGCTTGACAACATGGACGGTCCCCAAATGGCCGCTGCGGTCGTCGAAATCGCCGGTCGCGCACGTACCGAAGGATCGGGTCGGATGGACCTCGGGCGGGCGGCAGTTGCCGCCGCAAGCGGAGTCGACGCCATCAGCGTGGGCGCGCTCACCCACTCGGCGCCCGTGTTGGACATCGGCCTGGACATCGACCTCTAGGCCGACGGCGCGGCGTTAGTCGGACAGGTCGGCACGTAGGCGGCGGGCGTCGCGCAGGTAGACGTGGTGGACCTCGGCGCCGGCGCCGACGTTGGCATGGACGAGCACGCGGATGCACTTTCCGAGCGCGCCGGGGACGTCGATCTCCGACGCGCAGAGCAGCGGCACGCCGGTCAGGCCGATCTCGCGCGCCGCGACCGCCGGAAACTCGGCGCGCAGATCCGGCGTCGTCGTGAAGATCATCGAGATGAGATCGTCAGCGGTGAGATCGTTACGTCCGAGCAGCTCACCCAGCAGTTCGGACGTCGCCGCCCGGATCGCGTCGGCGGTGTCGTCGGCAACTGTGATGGCCCCACGTACGGCTCGAACACTCACGGCGCACATCATATTGTCCGGCGTCGCGAGCGGGGACCCGGTGGACCGGACGGCCCGGTGGGGCCCGACCCGGCCGGCTCGACGTATCCCTGGTTCCGGAGCTGCCGCAGCTCGTCGGCGGTGATCCAGCGCCACTCACCGGACCGCAGGCCCTGGGCATCGATGCCCGCGAAGCGGATCCGCCGCAGCCGCCGCACGCGGTGCCCGACCGCGAGGCACATCCGCTTGACGATCCTGTTTCGACCCTCGGTGAGTTCGATCCGGAGCCACGTCCCGCCCGGGTGCTCACGCTCCATGATGTCGACCTTGGCCGGAAGGGTCATCCCGTCCTCGAGGTCGACGCCGTTGCGCAGCGCCCGCACGGTCTCGGCCGACACCCGGCCGTCGACGAGCGCCTCGTAGATCTTGGGGACCTTGCCGCGCGGATGCATGAGCCGGTTCGCCAGGTCCCCGTCGTTGGTGACCAGCAGCACGCCGGTCGTGTCGAGGTCGAGGCGGCCGATCGGGTAGAGGCGAACGTCGTTCGGGAGCGTGTCGAGGACCGTCGGACGGCCCTGGGGGTCGCTGGCCGTCGAGACCACCCCGCGCGGCTTGTTGAGCACCAGAACCCGCAACGGCTCCGGCAACACGACCTGCCCGTCGAGGCGGATCACATCACCGGGTCCAACTTGCTGGCCGGTGACCGCCGGGGCGTCGTTGACGGTCACACGTCCGTCAGCAACGAACACCTCGGCCGCACGGCGGCTGGCGACTCCCGCCTGGGCCAAGGCGCGATGGATGCGCGTGCCCGGCTCCGGCCATTGGGTCCCGCTCACGCGAGCTCGTCCGCGAGGTGCCCGGCATCGCGCAGACGGCGGCGGACCGCCTCCGCCTCGTCGCCGGTCAGCTCGAACTCGGTGATCGCAGGAAGGTCCCCGGGCCCCTTGAGGCCGAACCGTTCCTGGAAGGCCGGCGTCGTGCGGTAGCGCATCGCGCCGCCCTCCTGCGACCGGCCGGCCTCCTCGATCATCCCCCGCTCCAGCAGCGAGGCGACCGTGGTATCCGCCGACACGCCGCGCAGTCGGCTGATGTCCGGCCGGGACACCGGTTCGAGGTAGGCGATGACCGCGAGGGTCTCAAGCGCCGCGGGCGACAGGCGCTCATCGGGCGGACGCGCGCGCAGACGATCACACACTGGCGCCAGCTCCGGCCGGGTCCGCAGCGCCCACCCGCCAGCGACCTCTGCCACCTCGAGCCCGCTGGCCGCACCGTGGCGTTCGGCCAGCAGCGCCAGCGCCCGCTGCACGGGGCCGGGTGCCGACTCGGTCAACTCGCAGAGGCTGACGAGACCGAGCGGCTCTGGGCTCATGAACAGCAGCGCCTCGAGCGCGCGGGACAGGTCGTGGTCGGTCATCGCACCGCCGCGGCCCGATGGACAGTGATGTCCCCGAACGGCACCGGTTGGGCGAGGCGCGCCTCCCCCCGCCGCGCCAGCTCGAGACAGGCGATCAAGGTCATCCCGTGCGCCAGGCGGTCGCCGCCGATGGTCACGTCCTCGAAGCTCACCTGGCCGGACCGCTTCAACCGCCCCCGCAGTTCGGCGACGATTTCGCCGACATTCACGCGGTGCCGATTCATATGTCGCAGCGACGGCGTGGGCGGAGCGATCATGAGCCGTCGCAGGAACTCGGCCAGCTCGTCCGGCTGGTGCCGGGCCAGTGCGCGCCCGGGGAAGTCGAGCGGGGCGCGGCGGTATCGGACCGCCCCGTCGATCCCGTCGCGGCTGCGGAGCCACACGCCCGCCCGCTGAAACGGCGCGAAGGCGATCAACTGCGCGGCCAGGCGCTCCCGCACCAACTCCGCATCCGGGTCCGGACCGAACTCGCCGTCGTCGTCCTCGCCGACCAGCCGCCGTGCCTTGATCTCGGCAAGGCTGCACAGCAGCAGCACCAGTTCCCCGACCGTCGGCGGATCCCAGCCGTTGCCCTCGTCGAGCGTCACCGCGACCAGTTCCCGCAGCGGGAGCTCGGCGAGCTCGATCTCCTCCCGGAGCACGAGCGTCAACAGCAGGTCGAGCGGGCCCTCGAAGAGCTCCAGCTCCAGCGGCAGCCGCAGGGGATCCGCGACCCGCAGCGGAGCGCTCACAGCCCCATCGCCGCCTTTGCCTCGTCCAAGACGGGCCTGGCGATCGCCTTAGCGCGCTCGGCCCCCTCGGCGAGTATCTGGTCGATGCGATCAGGGTCCTCGAGAAACGCCGACCGGCGCTCACGGATCGGACCGATCACGCCCTTGATCGTCTCCGCAAGTGCCCGCTTGTCCTGGACGCACCCGAGCTCGGCGCGCGTGCACCCGGCGTAGATCGCCTCGAGGGCCGGTGCCGGCGTCCCGAACAGCTTGTGATATGCCCACACGTTGCAGACCTCGGGTCGGCCCGGGTCGGACTTGCGCACGCGCTGGGGGTCAGTGATCATCGACCCGACCAAGCGGTCGATCTCCTCATCGGTGGAACCGAGCGTGATCGCGTTGCCGTAGCTCTTGCTCATCTTACGGTTGTCGACGCCCATGATCAGCGGGACCTCGGCAAGACGGGCCCGCGGCTCGGGAAACACGTCGCCGTAGAGGTAGTTGAAGCGGCGCACGACCTCACGCGCCAGCTCGAGATGGGGCAACTGATCTTGGCCGACCGGCACTTCGGTCGCCTTGTAGAGGATGATGTCGGCCGTTTGCAGCAGTGGGTATACGAGAAACCCGAATGTGTCGATCGAGTCGCCGAGTTCCTGGATCTGCCCTTTGTAGGAGGGCACGCGCTCGAGCCACGACAGCGGCGTGACCATACCGAGCATCGCGGCGAGCTCGGCATGCTCGGAGACGTCGGACTGCCGGAAGATGACGCTTCGCTCGGGGTCGATGCCCACGGCCAGCCAGTCGGCGACCATCAACTGACCGCTGCGCCGGATGCCGCGAACGTCCTCATAGCCGGTCGTCAGGGCGTGCAGGTCGACAACCGAGTAGATGCACTCGGCCTCGTCCTGGAGGCGCACCCAGTTCCCGAGGGCCCCGAACAGGTGGCCGATGTGCAGTTCGCCGGTCGGCCGCATCCCGGAAAATACGCGCGTATGGGCATGCGTAGAGGTCGACATCCTTGCGATCGTACCGACGCGATCGGCCGACCGCAGGCCGCGGGAGGCCTATCATCGACCTCCGATGACGACCCTCGACCCCGCGCGCCCGGCTCCAACCGCGTCGGCCCCGGAGCCACCGGGATTCTGGTGGCGCGTGCTGATTCCGGTCGTCGCCGTGGTCAGCGGCCTCGTCGCCCTCGTCGTGGCCTTGATCGTCGCGCTGCTGTTCGTCTCGCACGAGATGGCCGACGCGATCGCCACGGCCATCGGCAGCGGGGTGATCCTCGCGGTGGGGCTTGCGTTCGTTCGTCACCTGCCGGCGCATGAGCAGCGGGCGATCTTCGCCCGCAAGGGGAGGACGGGGGCGGCCCTTGCCACCGGTATCGCGGGCGGACTCGGATTTGTCGTTCTGACGGCCGTTGTCATCGCGATCGGCACGGCCGTCGATTCGGGCGTACGCCACCGCACCAGCGACATTCCGTCCCCGTTCGGCTCGAGCGTGGTCGCGGGCGTCCTGGTCGTATTGGGGATCGTCGTGCTCGCACCGCTCGGTGAGGAACTGCTGTTCCGTGGTCTCATGCTGCGCGGCCTGGTCAGGCGGATGCCGTTCTGGCCGGCCGCGTCGTGCAGCGGCGTCGCCTTCGCGCTGTGCCACTCCGACGTGTGGGCGTATCTGTTCTGGCCCCGCCTGATCGCCCTGGCACTGGTCGGTGTCGGGCTTGCCGAGCTCAACCGTCGGCGTGGGTACTGGTGCGGCGTCGTCGCGCACGCCACCATTAACGGACTCGCGACGATCGCCCTGCTGGCGATCGGCTGACCGCGGCCGCGCTCAGGTCGTGGCGAAGAACCGCTCCAGCCCCGCCAGTGTCTCCTCCGGCGCCTCCTCGGCGACGAAGTGTCCCGCATCGACCACGACGCCCTGCGCGTTGTCGGCCACCTCGTGCCAGGACGCCATGACGTCGAACATTCTGCCCATCCGCCCGTGGGCACCCCAGAGGGCAAACAACGGCTGGGTGACCGTCCGGCCCGCGGCGGCGTCCGCGTCGTCGGCGGCGAGGTCCGGCCCGGCGGCGGCACGGTAATCGGCACACGACGCCGCGATCGCCGACGGTGTGAACCGACGCACGTATTCGTCGGCCGCGGCGGGATCGATCCGCGCCACATCGACGGTCCACCTGTCCAGCAGTTCCCGTACGAACCACTCCGGATCCGCACCGATCATTCGTTCCGGCAGGCCGCCGGGCTGCAACAGGAAGAACCAGTGCCAGTACGTCGTCGCAAACGCGAGATCGGTCCCACGCAGCACCGTGCGCGTCGGCACGATGTCGAGCACCGCAACGCGCGTGACGGCGTCGGCTGAGTCCAGGGCGAGGCGGTGCGCGACCCGTGCGCCCCGGTCGTGGCCGACCACGTCAAACCGCGTATATCCGAGCGCGGCCATCAGCGCGATCTGGTCCTTGGCCATCTCCCGCTTGGAGTGGGTGTCGCCGTCCGGCGACGGGGTCGGTGAGCCGGTCTCCCCGTACCCGCGCAGATCCGGAGCGATCACCGTCCAGCCAGACGCGGCCAGGTGCGGGGCGATCTTGTGCCACATCATGCGGGTCTGCGGATAGCCGTGCAGCAGCAACAGCGGCGGACCGTCGCCGCCCACCCATGCCGCCACTGTGCCGGCGGCCGTCGGCACATCGATCCGCACGTCGTTGAACCCGTCGAACATCGCCACCATCACGCCCCTCCCGCGTCGTCGCCCACGCCCACGGACAGCCTACCGGCGGCGACCCCCGGTCAGGAAGTCGCGGGGCCCCCGGCCGAGTCGCCTCGGCTGCGGACGTTGCGGATCACCAGCCACGCGATCGCGACGACAACTGCTGCGACGATCGCGTAGTCGACGACGTGCAGGTGGTGTTCGAACGACTTCCAGTTGGCCCCGACAGCCTTACCGATCAGCGTCAGCATGATGACCCATGGGATGCAGCCGATAACCGTAAAGGTGACGAACCGCCCGAGCGGCATCCGGGCGATCCCTGCCGGCAGAGAGATGAAGGTCCGAAGAATCGGCAGGCATCGGCAGATGAGCACCGTCCAGTCGCCCCGTACCGCAAACCAGCGCTCGGCCGCCTCGAGGCGCTTTGGTGTGACGTGGAGCCACCGGATCTCGAGCACCCACTCGCGCCCCTTGTAGAACCCGACCCAGTACGCGATCAGCGACCCGACGAGATTGCCCGCGACTCCGGCGATCACGACGGGCCAAAACGACTGCTGACCGGCACTGACGAGAAATCCGCCGTACAGCATGATCGCTTCGCTCGGAATCGGTATGCAGGCGCTCTCGAGGATCATGAGCACGAAGATCGCGATCAGACCGTAGGTTCCAATCACGTTCACGCAGAAGTCGACGAACGGGGCGGTGAGGTCAGGCATCGGCGCGGAAGCCTACCTGCCGGCGCGTCGCGGACCGCGGGTGGCGGGTCCGCGCCGGGCAGGCGGCACGATCACAACGGCTGCCGCAAGATCGGGCGTCGCGCCGCGGTGGCCTCGTCGAGCCGCCGCACCGGCGTCGTATACGGGGCATTGCGAGCGACCTCGGGCGATTCGCCGGCCTCGCCGAGGATTTCGGCGATGATCGCCGCAAATGCCTCGAGGGTCTCGCGCGTCTCGGTTTCGGTGGGCTCGATCAGCAAGCACTCGTCGATCAGTTGCGGGAAGTAGACCGTCGGCGGATGCACGCCGTAGTCGAGCATGCGCTTGGCAAGATCGAGCGTCCGGATCCCAAGCGCGCGCTTCATCGGCCCGCCGGAGACGACGAACTCGTGCATGCAGTGCCGGTCGAACGGCGTCGACAGGTATTCACCAATCCCCGGCGCACGGAGCAGCGCACGCAGGTAGTTGGCGTTCAGGACGGCGATTTCCGACGCGCGGCGCAGGCCTTCGCCACCGAGCGAGCAGATGTACGCATACGACCGCACGAACACGCCGTAGTTCCCGTGGAATCCCCGCAGGCGACCGATGCTCTTGGGCCGATCGACGTCCAGCGTGAAGACGGCGCCGTCCTCGGTGTCCGTCCGCCCGACGACCGGGACCGGCAGGTACGGGGCGATCCGTTCGGACACGGCGATCGGCCCCGCCCCGGGGCCGCCGCCGCCGTGCGGCTGGGTGAACGACTTGTGCAGATTGAAATGCACGATGTCGAAACCCATGTCGCCGGGGCGCGAGATGCCCATGATGGCGTTGAGGTTGGCACCGTCGTAGTAGAGCGTCGCGCCGACCTCGTGGACGATTCGCGCGATCTCGGTGATGTTCGGGTCGAACAGGCCGAGCGTATTTGGATTGGTCAGCATCAGGCAGGCGACCCGGTCCGTCGCCTTTACGCGGAGGTCATCGAGATCGACGCCGCCGTCCGCGTTGGTCCCGACATTGACGACGCGGTAGCCGGCCATCGTGACCGTCGCGGGATTCGTCCCGTGGGCAGTGTCCGGGGTGAGGATGATCTCGCGCGCGTCGCCGCGATCCTCGTGGTAGGCACGTGTCAGCAGGACACCGGCCAGCTCGCCGTGGGACCCTGCGCTCGGCTGGAGCGAGACGTACGGCAGCCCCGCCACCTCGGCCAGCCCGCGCTGCAGATTCCACATCAGTTCAAGCGCGCCCTGGGCCCGTTCCGGTCGCTGCAGCGGGTGCAGGCGAGCGTGCCCAGGTAGGGCCGCTGCCCGCTCGTGCAACTTGGGATTGTGCTTCATGGTGCAGGATCCGAGCGGATAGAACCCGGAATCCAAGTCGAAATTGCGCTTGCTCAGTCTGACGTAGTGCCGCACGATCTCCGGCTCCGAGACCTCCGGCAGGCGGGGTGGCTCGGCCCGGCGAAACCGCGCCGGCAGCAGCTCGTCGACCGGTCGGGCCGGCACGTCAAGCGTCGGCAGCTGGCTCGCCCGGCGCCCCGGCGCGCCCCGCTCGAAGATCGTCGCGACGACTTCGCGCTGCTGGGCGGTCTGGGTGAAGTCGGTGACGGCCGTCATCTGGTCACCTCTGTTCCGGCGAGCGGCGAACGCCACGTCGCGAGGACGTCACCGAGGGTGGTGGCCAGGCAGTCGATGTCGGCGCGGGAGCGCTGCTCGGTGACCGCAACCAGGAGCCCGCCGGCGTACTCGGGGTAGTCGTGTTCGAGGGCGTAGCCCGGGTTGACCCCGCGGTCCTGGCACGCCGCGATCACGTCGTCAACCGGGGCGTCGAGCCGGACGGCGAATTCCCGCACGACCGGCTGGTCGTGGAGGAGGGTCACGCCGTCGATCTGCGCCAGGCGGCGGCGCGCGTAATCGGTCCGCTGCAGCATGAGTTCGCCGAGTTCCGGCAGTCCCTGGCGCCCGAGCCAGGCGAGGTAGATCACGCCGGCCAACGCATTCAGCGCCTGGGCCGTGCAGATGTTGGACGTCGCCTTCTCGCGTCGGATGTGCTGCTCGCGCGTCTGAAGGGTCAGCACGAATCCGCGCCGGCCATCGGCGTCGGTCGTCTGCCCGGCGATCCGGCCGGGCATCCGCCGGATGTGCGCGTCCGTGGTGGCCAGAAACCCGAAGGACGGGCCGCCGAAGTCCAATCGATTGCCGAGGGTCTGTCCTTCCCCGACCACGATGTCGCATCCCTGGCGCCCCGGCGCCTCGAGTATCCCGAGTGTCAGCGGGTCGGCGCTGCAGACGGCGACGGCGCCGACCTCGCGGGCGACAGCCGTCAGCGCTGCGACATCCTCGACCGCGCCGAGGAAGTTGGGCTGTTGGATGATGACCGCACAGGTCTCCGGACCGACGACCGCCGCCAGGTCATCGGGGTCGGTCACGCCGTCGGCCAGATCGACCTCCACAACGCGCCCGCCCCACCCGTGCGCGACCGTCGCCAGCGTCTGGCGCGCGTGGGGGTGCACTCCCCGGGAGACGACGAATTCGGACCGGTCGTTGGCGAGCTTGCCCATGTACGCCGCGGACGCGACCGCCGACGGCCCTTCGTAGAGCGACGCGTTGGAGACCGGCAGTCCGGTGAGCTCGCTGATCGATGTCTGATATTCGAACATCGCCTGGAGGCCGCCCTGCGAGATCTCTGGCTGGTAGGGCGTGTACGGGGTCAAGAACTCCGACCGCAGGATGATCGACTCGATCAGGGCGGGCGCATAGTGGTCGTACATTCCCGCGCCGAGAAACGTGATCTCGTCGTCCGCGGAGGTGTTGCGGCCGGCAAGGTCGCGCAGATGGGCAAAGACCTCCTGCTCCGGGCGGCCGGGCGGCAAATCGAGCGGTTCGGACCGCCGGATATCGTCCGGAATCGCGCCGAGCAGCTCCTCGATCGAATCGACTCCGATGGCCGCCAGCATGGTGGCCAGGTCGTCTGGAGTCAGGGCCGTGTAGTCGCTCACCTGCCGCCTCGGTTCAGTCGTCGCTCACGTCGTACGGGGATCACGCCTGGTCGAGCCCCGCCAGATAGGCCGTGTACGCGGTCTGATCCATCAGGTCATCGACACCCGCCGGGTTCGTCAACCGCACGCGGACGAGCCAACCGGCGCCGTACGGGTCGGCATTCACGAGCTCCGGCGAGGCGACGACGTCGTCGTTGATCGCCATGACCTCGCCATCGGCAGGGGCGTAGATGTCGGAGACCGCCTTGACGGACTCGAGCTCGCCGTAGGTCGTATCGGCGCTCAGCTGCGCGCCGACGGCCGGCGGCTCAAAGAACACGACCTCGCCGAGCGCATCCTGCGCAAACCACGTGATCCCGAACACGGCCTCCTCGCCCTCGACCCGTACCCAGTCGTGCTCACGGTGGTAACGCAGTTCGGCGGGGTAGTGCTCGTCGGCCATGACGTTCCTTTCAGTCGTTCCGCGGGGACCGCGCTACCAGCGGTCGCCGCACGATGTGTGCCGGTCGCGGCCGGCCACGCACGTCGACGACGATCTCGGTGTCCGGCGTGGCGGATCCGGCGGCGACGTACGCCATCCCGATGCCGCGTTCCAACGTTGGCGACAGCGTACCGCTGGTGACGGTACCAACGATGCTCCCGTCGACGAGGACATCCTGCCCGGGACGCGGGATGCCGGGCGCATCGAAGATGAATCCGACCAGGCGCTCGATCGGACCGTCCTCGAGGTCGCGGCGCACCGCCTCCGCGCCGGCGAAGGCCAGTCCCTCGACGTCGCATGCCCACCGCAGCCCGGCGGGGAGCGGACCGCGTGCGCTGCTGAGCTCGTTGCCGTAGAGCGGGTACCCCATCTCGGTCCGCAGCGTGTCCCGGGCGACCAGCCCCGCCGGCGTGACGGGCGTCGATCCGCAAGCGAGCGCGTCCCAGACCCGCGGCGCGAGGTCCCACGGACACATGATCTCCACGCCGGGTTCGCCCGTGTATCCGGTTCGCGCAACGAAGGCTGGCACGCTGGCCACCATGTCTTCGGTGACCTCGAAGTACTCGAGCCCCAGCGGCGCCGGGGACCCGACGAGCGGGCCGAGGGCCCGTTCCCAGAGTGGGCCTTGGACGGCGATCATCGCGATCTCGTCCGAACGGTCGGCGACGGTCACCTCGTATCCGGTCGCAAGGGCCTCCATGCGCGCCCAGCAGGCGGCCCGATTGGCCGCGTTCACCACCAACAGGTGGCGGTCGATCAGCGCGTAGACGATCAGGTCGTCGATCACGCCGCCGTCGTCGTCGAGCATCAGCGTGTACTGCGCCTGGCCCGGCCCGATCGCCGCCAGGCGGTTCGTCAGCCCCCGGACGAGCAGCGCGCGGGCATCGGGTCCGGAGACCTCGATCTGGCCCATGTGCGACACGTCGAACATCCCGACCCCGCCGCGCACGACAAGGTGTTCCCCTCGGGGCGACCCGTAGTCGAGCGGCATTTGCCAACCGGCAAAGTCGCCGAGCTTGGCGCCGGCAGCGAGATGCCGATCATGCAGGGACGTTGTCCGAGGAGAAATGGCCGACATCGACGCCCCCGACGGTACCAGGGCGCCCGGACCGCGTGGCAGGGGATCGGCGCCCGCCAGCGGAAATTGCGGGCACTGCCCCGCGGCCGGCCGGCGGGCGCCGGCCGGCCGCGGGCTGGCAGCGGACTACTTTAGGAAGTCCGGGATCTGGAGATCGTCGTCACCGATCTCGAGATCCGCCTTCTCGCCGGCATCGAGGACGGCCTTGCGGCCGACATCGCCCGACGACTTGGCGGGTGCGGCAGCGCCCGGGCGGGTCCGGATGACTGCGGTGGCCCCGGACGCGACAGGCTCGGCGGATGATTCGAACCCCGTGGCGATCACGGTCACCCGAAGGGTGTCACCGGCATCCTCGTCGATGACCGCACCGAAGATCACGTTGCAGTCCTCGTCGGCCGCACCGCGGATGATGCTCGCCGCCTCGTCGATCTCGAACAGCCCCAGGTCGGGGCCGCCGGTGATGTTCAACAGGACGCCCGTCGCCCCCGACATGCTCGTCTCGAGCAGCGGGCTCGAGATCGCAGCACGGGCAGCTTCGGTCGCCCGGTTCTCGCCGGATGCCGCGCCGATCCCCATCAGGGACGCACCGGCGTTCTCCATGATCGTGCGCACGTCGGCGAAGTCCAGGTTGATCAACCCGGGGACCGTAATCAGGTCGGTGATGCCCTGAACGCCCTGGCGGAGCACGTCGTCAGCCATGCGAAAGGCCTCGATGATCGACGTGCGGCGTTCGACCACCTGCAGCAGCCGCTCGTTCGGGATCACGATGAGCGCGTCGACATGCTTCTTGAGGGCATCGATTCCCTCCTCGGCGCGCAGCTGGCGCTGCTTGCCCTCGAAGCTGAACGGACGCGTCACAACACCGACCGTCAGGGCGCCCTGTTCGCGGGCAATCTGGGCGAGGACCGGCGCCGCGCCGGTACCGGTGCCGCCACCCTCGCCGGCGGTCACGAAGACCATGTCCGCGCCGCGGACGGCTTCCTTGATGTCCTCACGGGTCTCTTCGGCGGCCTCCCGACCAACCCGCGGGTCCGCGCCGGCCCCCAGACCCTTGGTCAGGCTCCCACCGATGTGCAGCTTGACGTCCGCGTCGCACATCCCGAGTGCCTGGGCGTCGGTGTTGATGGCGATGAACTCCACGCCCCGTACGCCGGCGTCGACCATGCGGTTGACGGCGTTGGTGCCGCCACCCCCGACCCCGCAGACCTTGATCACCGCGAGGTAGCTGTTTGCTTCCACGTCGTCCGTCCTCCTCGACCGGGTCTGGCGACCCAGCGCTGGCCATATCTCTACTCAGACTTGAAGGTTGTCGCCAAGCCCGCCTGCTCAAGCCTCAACGTCTACTCGAGGGATTACCCCGATGGGACGAGCCCACGAAAAGGCTGTTTTGACGCGGTCGCGCCGCCTCGGACGCTAGGCAGGCGCACCGCACATGTCAAGAGCCGAGACCCGACCCGCGGCGGGGAACCCGGTGACAACTCAACAGTATTACCCTGAAGTTGAGGTAGAGGTAGTCACCGGCGGTACCGTCCCGTTGCCCAGGGCAGGGCGATCTGGAACGCTCACGTCGAGGTACGTCGCGCTCAACACCGTCTTCGCCGAAACCCTGCTGAGAATGGTGTTCACCGCCACGGCCTTCTGAGAAAGACGGTCCGGTGTGCCCAGAATCAACACCGGACCCTTGGTCATCTGCGCCCGTAGCTCCCCGCCGGCGTACGTGATGTTCTGGATCCGCGGACGGGTATGCGGCGCAACGAGCATTAAGAACCCGAGAGTCTGCATCGCCCACGCCGGCAGCGGATGGGCGAACGCGGGGATCGGTTGGCTCAACACGAGCGTCGGACGCACGAGGTGAGGCGGCGCCGGTGCCATCACCAGCCCGCGCGGCGAAACGACCACCGATCTCTGCCCCGGGGCCTCGACGACCGCAAACGCCGGCGCCGGAACCACTGCGACGGTGAGCCCCAACGGCCAGTCCCGGGACACGTGGATCGTCTGGACCCCGGGGAAGCGCTCCGCGATCACCGTCATGTCATCGACCGGCGGCGACAGCAGCGACCCGCCGTGGGACGCGGCGCCGGCAAGGGCACTCTCGAGTTGCGGTCGGTCGGGGCCGCGATAGCCGGTGACCGTGATCCCGCCCACCGTGAGGACCGGTCCGGTGGCCAGCCAGTATCCCGCCAGGACACAGACCACCGCGCCAATGCCGCCGAGCACGACCAGGCGCCTGCGCCGTCCCCGCTCACGGGCGACCTTGCGCCGCCGCTCCTCGAGGGCGGGATGGGCCCTCCCGGGTTCCGGCACGCCATCGGTCGTGGCCATCGCTAGCCGACCTCGCCGAGCGGCGGCCGCGTGATGCCCTTGATCGGATCAAGAAACCGCACCTCGGGCTCGAGCACCGGTCCGCCGACCGCCGCAACCCGCTTGCGTCCCTCGCGCATCAACGCGAGGACATCCTCCGCGCGGCAGTCGGGCCCGGCCTCGATGAAGTTGGCGTGTACGGGCGAGAACCGCGCACCACCGATCACGAGGCCCTTGCAGTCAACCGACTCGAGCAGGCGGCCGGATGAGTCGCCGGGCGGGTTCGCGAACACGCTTCCGAACGTCCGGACCCCTTGGGGCTGGGTTGCCCTGCGCTGCCCGCGGAACTCCCCGAGGCGCGCGAGAATGGCCTCGGGATCATCGGGCCGCAAATCGAACGCCGCCGCCGCCACGACCTCGCCTCCCCTCAGACCGGTGTGTCGGTACCCCATCCCAAGGTCCCCCGGGCCGACCCGACGACGCCCGTCGGCGGTACACACCACCGCCCAGCGCATGACGTCCTTGAGCTCCGAGCGGTACGCGCCGGCGTTCATGGCGACAGCTCCGCCCACCGACCCTGGGATGCTCGCCCCGAACTCGAGCCCCGCAAGACCGTTCTTGGCGGCGCGCTGGACGGCGCGTGGCAGCGACGCGCCGCCGCCGCACCAGAGCTGACGATCCCGGACCACGATCGTGCCCAGGCGCCCCGACAGCCGCAGTGCCAGGCCCAAGAACCCCTCGTCGGAGATCAGCAGGTTGGACCCCTTGCCGATCACGGCCACGGGCACGTCTCGCGATGCGGCCCACGCGAGCGCCTCGGTGACCTCGCGGAACGAGCGCGCGGTCGCGTAGGCGCGTGCGCTGCCGCCAACGCGGATCGTCGTGAACGGGGCCAGCGGGACGTCGTGCGCGAGCTCAAGCGGAATCGGTGGCACCTTCATGGTCGAGGCTCCCCGGGTACTCGTACTCCAGCCGTCGCAGCAAGTCCTCCCCGAGCGTCGTGACGTCACCAGCACCGAGGGTCAGCACCAGATCGCCGGGGCGTGCCAGACGCACGGCGATCGCGGCGGCCGCGTCCAATGTCGGTGCGAACTCGGCGTGGGTCGGTGGTGTGATCGCCGCTGCCACCTGTCGCCCGCTGACGTTCGGATCACGTGCCTCGCGCGCGGCGTAGATCTCGGTGACGATCGCGACGTCGGCTGCGCTGAGCGCCGCGGCGAGTTCCGGCCCCAGCGCCGCGGTGCGGGAGTACAGGTGCGGTTGGAAGATCGCGACGACCCGGCCCGGATGGAGCTCCCTGGCAGCCGCGAGCGTCGCCGCGATCTCCGCCGGATGGTGGGCGTAGTCGTCGACGACCGTGATCCCGCCGGCCCTACCGCGGAACTCGAAGCGCCGGCCGACACCGGTAAAGCCGCCAATCCGGTCGGCGGCGATCCCAATCGGCACGCCGCACCAATCCGCCATCGCGAGGGCGCAGGCAGCATTCTCGACGTTGTGTGCCCCGGGCACCGCCAGGGCGAGCGTCAGTGCCCGCCCGTCGGCGAACTCCAGGACTGTCCCCTCAGGCCCACGGGCGCCAATGCGCAGCCACGCATCCGAACCTTCGCCGATGCGGCGGGCGGGAGCACGCGACGCGGCGGCAAGACGCCACGCGCGCGGGTCGGGACCTGCGACGACGACCCCGTCCGCGGGGACGCGGTCCAGGAACGCGGCAAAGACGTCCTCGACCTCGCCGATGGATGCATAGGTGGCATGGTGATCGTGATCGACGTTGAGCAGGATCACCCCGTCGGGCTCGAGACGCAGCAGTGACCGGTCGCTTTCGTCAGCCTCGGCGACGAACCACGGTCCAGACCCCCAGACCGCACCGGTGCCGCCACCGCCGGTGACGCTCGCGCCGACACACGCCGATGCATCGCCGAGTGCGGCGAGCAGCATCGCGCTCGTCGTCGACTTCCCGTGCGCACCCGCGACGGCCAGCCCCCGGTGACCGCGCATGAGGGCAACGAGCAGCTCCGACCGGTGGCGGATCGGTAAGCCACGCCGCCGGGCCTCGACGAGCTCCGGATTGTCCGTGGCGATCGCGGTGGACACCACCACCTCGTCCACGCCGGGTCCCATCGCGGCCGCGTCGTGTCCGACATGGATGTCCGCGCCGAGTGCGGCGAGATCATCAAGCACCGGCGAAGATGAGCGATCGGTACCACTGACCCGATAGCCGGCCTGGAGCGCCAGGCGCGCCAGGCCGCTCATGCCGGCCCCGCCGATGCCCACCATGTGAAGTTCCGGCGGCGGCGTATCGGTCACCGCGCGGCGATCCCCAGGATCAACTCCGCGATCCGGTCGGCGGCCTCGGGCTTGCCGACCTCGCGCGCCGCCTGCCCCATCTCCCTGAGCCTCGGTCGATCCGACAGCAGTGCCCCAACCAGCTCGCGCAGACGCGGACCGGTGCACTCCTCGTCTGGAAGCATCACCGCGGCACCGGCGCCCACCAACCACCTCGCGTTGGTCGTCTGGTGGTCGGCGGTGGCGTGCGGGTACGGGATCAGGATGCTGGGCCGGCCGAGCGCCGCGAGCTCGAAGACCGAACCGCCCGAGCGCGAGACGACGAGGTCGGCCGCGGCAATGGCCTCCGGCAGGTCGTCGAGGAAACCTTCGAGCCGGTAGTCGGGGCCGGGGCCCTCATCCCCGAACACCGCGCGCGTCGCCTCGACCTGGCGGCGCCCTGCGATGTGAATCACGGTGAACGGCGGTGTCCGGCCAAATGCTTCGACCGCGGCCTGGTTGATCGAGCGCGCACCCTGGGATCCGCCCACGACGAGGATCACGGTTGCTTCCGGCGCGATGCCGAACCGGCGCCGGCCGCTCGTGCGCGTCGCCGCACGCACTGATCGGCCGACCGGGCGCCCGGTCACGATGTACCGGCGCCCGCGGCGGCCGGCGACCGGAAACGCAAGCGCGACCCTGCGGCACAGCGGCGCGATCATCCGGTTGGCGAGCCCGATGTGGGCATCGGCCTCAAGCGCGACGATCGGCCGGCGCAGGAGCCACGCAGCCACAGCGACCGGACCGGCCATGTAGCCACCGCCGGTCACGACGGCGTCAACATCCCGGCGGCGCACGATCCGTATGGCCCGCGGGACCGCCAGAACCGTCATCGCCGCCGTGCGCAGGTTGCTCAGCGACAGGCTGCGTCGGAACCCCTGCAGCGGGATGCTGTCCTCCGGGAATCCCTGTGCGGCGGCGATGCCGGTTCCCGCGCGTCCAGTGGCCGTGACAAACGCGACCTCGGCCGCGCGATCACGCAGCGCTTCCGCGACGGCGAGAGCCGGCATCACGTGCCCGCCCGTCCCGCTCGCTGCGATGAGTACGCGCGTTGGCTGTTCGCTGAGATCGTTGTGCACGGTCACTTCGGCGGCTAATGCTAAACAGGATCCCGGTGCCCGCGAGGAGCACGACGAGGCTACTGCCACCATAGGAGACGAACGGCAGCGGCACGCCGGTCACCGGCATCACGCCGAGGGCGGCGCCCGCGTTATCGAGCGCCTGGACGGCAATCAGTGACGCGATCCCCGTCGCCAGCAGTCGTTGGTGAAGGTCGGGGGCACGCATCGCGATGCGGAAGCCCAGGAGGACGACGGCGGTAATCGCCACGAGGATCGCGGCGATCCCGATGAATCCGAGCTCCTCGCCAATCGATGCGAGGATCATGTCGCTGTAGGCCTCGGGCAAGTAGAAGGCCTTCTGCAGACCACTACCGAGCCCAACGCCCTGAATTCCGCCGGAGCCGACGGCGATCTGCGCCTGCACCGTCTGAAACCCGTTCGTTGTCGCCTGATGCCACGGGTCAAGGAAGGCCAGCAGGCGGGCGCGACGATACGGCGCGGCGACGATCGCGATTGCCGCCAGGCTGGCGCCAACGCCCAGCGCGAGGGCGATGTGCCGCGGCTGCGCACCGGCCACCAGGAGCATGGCCAGGCCGACGAATGCCAGCGTGGTCGCAGTCCCGAGGTCGGGCTCGAGCAGGATCAGGCCCGCCATCCCGAACGTCACGAGCATGTACGGCATCAGGCCGCGCAGCGTGCCGAGCGCGCGGGGATTCCGGGCGACAGCCGCCGCAACCCAGAGGACCAGTGTGAGTTTTGCGAACTCCGCCGGCTGGACCTGACCGAAGACCGGCACCGCAATCCACCGCCGCGCGCCGTTGACGTTGACCCCGATCCCCGGGACGAGCACCACGAGCAGCGCGATGATCGACGCGACCAGACCGACGCTCGCCACGCGCTGCAGGAACTTGGGATCCCAGTGACGGCAGAAGACAAACGCGGCCCCGCCGATCACCGCGTAGAGCAACTGCTTTTCGGCGAACACATACGGGCTCGTGCCGGCGAGCACGGCCTGCGCCGACGTCGCGGAGTAGACCATCACGATGCTGAAGCACACGAGACCGAAGACGATGGCCATCATCGTGCTCTCGGGTGCGGATCGCGCCGCCGCAACCGCGCGCGGCTTCCGGCCAGCCTCCGGTCGTGCGGTCACTGGACGCAAGGTTCTGGCACGGGACGTCACGTTGGGAAGGAGTTCCCGGATCGGTCGCCATGTCCTCGCGGAAGCCCAGGGTGCTTTACTGCAAACTGCGGGCTTTTCTTCGCACCTCACACCCCGCCGGCCGCGCAACGCCGGAGTCGATCCGACGCGCGCGAGTCGAACCACTTTCGAAGGTGATATGTTGCCGCAGCGCCGAACACGGGCGGTTAGCTCAGCGGTAGAGCACCTGCCTTACAAGCAGGGGGCCGGCAGTTCAAATCTGTCACCGCCCACTGACTGGCCCGGGCAATCCGGCCACGGGGGGCGTAGCTCAGCTTGGTTAGAGCACCGGACTGTCAATCCGGAGGTCGCGGGTTCGAGCCCCGTCGCTCCCGTCAGAAAAGCCCTGCTGAACGCAGGGTTTTTCTTTGGCCAAGTAGACGAACGTGTGTTCGTGCGATACGACTGACCGCGTTGCGCGATGCCTCCGACGTTGCGCAGGACGTTGCGCGGCGGATGGGACCCAGCGCGGTCGCCCTACCGGCTGGGGCTCCAGTGCCCGCCGTCGGCGACCACCCGGCGCGCCGTGACCGTCTGACCGCGCCCGACGGGGTCCATTGAGCCCCGCTGCCGGGGCTGCGGGGCGCTGGCCAACGCCCGCCGTGCACGAGGCCTGTTGCCGGGGTCGCCGACCCGACTGACGCCATGGATCGCACGCCCGCGATGACGCAATCGATCGGCGGCGACCGCGCGGTTGAAGCGGTCGTTGGTGCGAGGTGGTCGGGCCGGGCAACCGGGGGGCTAAAGTCGCGCGTTTTGGTTCCGATGATGATGTCGCATGCCTCCCCAACATGCACACTCAGAACCCGCTGTGGTTCGTTCACCGCCGAGCCCTCGGGTATGGAGCAACGCTCCGCCGCCCGACGGTGCTCGCGATGCTCGGTGCATCGGCGCCGAGTAACGATGCCGGACCCCTCCACCCTGATCGCTCCCCTTGTGACGTGCTTGGTCCTGCTGACCGGCGCGCTCCTTGCCGCGGCGACGGGCCAGGCCCTGACGCGCCGCCGGGCGGCCCGCGGCGACGCGCGGGCCGAGGACGCACTTGAGATGTGGCGGTCCGCCCGGCCGAACGCGATCGATGCCCCCCCGGACCCGTCAGAGCTCGGGCACCTGGGCGCCCGCGACGAGGTCGCCCTCGAGCGCGTCGTCGTCGGACTGTTTCCGCGGCTTGCCCCGAATGAGCGGACCGCGCTTCGCAAGGTCCTAATCCGGCATGGCGCCGTCGACCGGGCACGGCGTGCCACGCGAAGCCGATTCGGGTCCCGGCGCGCCGCGGCAGCAGAGGTGTTGGGTGTGACCGTTACCCGCCATGCGTTGCCCGAACTGATCGCGCTGCTGGGCGACCCCGATGCTCAGGTCCGCGCCGCTGCGGCGCGCTCACTCGGCAAACTGGGCCATGCGGGCGCAGTCCCGTTCCTTCTCGCGGGAGTCGGCGCCGAGGCATCCGTGCCGACCGGCGATGCCAGCATCGCGATCACCCTGATCGGCCCGGCAGCGATCCCCGGTCTGCGCGCCGGACTCGCACTCCCGGTGCAGTCGGCCCGCCGCATGGCGGCCGAATTGCTGGGGCGCTTCGGCGCCGCCGACGCAGTCGACGATCTCTGCGCGCGGATGCACCTCGACGACAGTTCGGTCGTCGCCGCGGCGGCGGCGCGGGCGTTGGGCCGAATCGAAGATCCCCGCGCACTGGATGATCTGCGCGAGGTCGTCGCATCCGACCGCCCGGCGCACGTTCTCCAGTCGGCCGCATGGGCGCTGCAACAACTCTCCGCGCTGGACGGTGTGCGGTGCTGACCGCGCTCGTCTGGGTCGCGCTCGGCGTACTCGTCCTGTGCCAGGCGTGGCGCGTGGTGCGGTCGGTCCGCGACGCCGTCCGGCGTCACCGCGCAGACCGGCCGGGGCCTGCCGATCTCCAGGACATGTTCACGAACCCGCTGATGCCACCGTTGGCACTGGTCGTGGTGCTCGACGCAGACTGCGAGTCATCGGTGGCCAACATCCGCGCGCTGTCACGCGCCCGCTACCCCCAGCTCGAGATCCTGGTCGCCGCCGCGACCGGATGCGAGGCGGCGCACGATGAAATCGCTGCCGCGCTCGCGTCCCCTGACGGCGAAGATCGGGCCGACGTTCCCGCGCATGTCACGGTGCTCGACGATCTCTACGCTGACGCCGCCGCCGCGGCCAACGCCGCCGTCACTGCGGCCCGCTATCCCATGGTGTGCATCCTTGACGCGGAGTGGCGCCCGGACGCCGACGCATTCCTGTGCCTGATCCGGCCATTCGTCAACGACGACGATAGGGTCGCGGTGGCGCTGACCGAACTGTCGTACCGGCCGAGCCTGC
>JADGPG010000122.1 GCA_017882545.1 Thermoleophilia bacterium | reverse complement strand
TATCGCTCCAACGTGACGTTCGCCATGCCGGCACGTTTCCTCGCGGACGTCGGCTGCAAGGCGAGCTACCTCGCCTGGTTCACTGCGGGCAACGACTACTACTTCACGCCCGTGGAGCTCAAGAAGTACGTCACGCTTGTCGCTGTCGCCACGGAGTCGGACGGATTGCTCTACCGGATCACGCCGGTGCACTCCGTCAGTGCGGGTTCTACACGATGCCAAGCCGGCTGAGGGGTGCGACGCCTGACGGTTGAAAGGCGAGCTGCGCCAACATGATCGACGCCCATTTTGGCGGCAACAGTTGCCCGTCGCACCACCACCAGGGCTCGAGATCTCGGCACGCTGAGGTCGGGGCGGCCGATGCGTCCCGTTGCGCACCGGTGCACGCGCTCTGCATACATGGACGGTGCCTATTGCCCGTACGGCATGTGGTTCGGAGGGGACCCGCTTCCGTATGAGGTTGGAGTAGCGCATACGGGATTCGAACCCGTGTTACCGCCGTGAGAGGGCGGCGTCCTAGGCCCCTAGACGAATGCGCCAAGGCCACTCCGTGCCGTCCCGACCTGAAGCTGGGGGAGGAGGATTCGAACCCCCGCTACCGGGGCCAGAACCCGGCGTCCTACCGCTAGACGATCCCCCATCTGCAGAACGGACTGCAGGAAATTAGCATACCCCGGCGGCCGCGTTCGACCGGTCAGAAGTCCATGGGTTGCGTGGCTTCGTGCCAGTCGCCGTAGAGGTGCGCGTAACGGCCATCCTGGTCCAATAGGTCCTCGTGGGAACCCTGCTCGACGACTCGGCCGTGGTCGAGGACGACAATGCGATCGGCGTTACGGATCGTGGACAGGCGATGTGCGATCAGGATCGACGTGCGGCCCTCGAGGAGGACGTTCATCGCATGCTCGATCCGCTGTTCGGAACGGATATCGACCGACGACGTGGCCTCGTCCAGGATGAGCAATCGTGGGTCGGCGACCAGTGCGCGGGCGAAGGCAATAAGCTGTCGCTGTCCCGCCGAGAGCCCGGAGCCGCGCTCATTGACGACGGTGTCGAGCCCGTCGGGGAGCGTCTCGAGGATATCGTCGCCACCGACCGCGACCAGAGCGTCTGTGATGCGTTGGTCGTCAGCCCCCGGATGCCCGAAGATCAGGTTGTCGCGAAGCGTGCCGGCGAAGAGGTGCCCTTCTTGCGGCACAATCCCGAGCTGCTCGCGGAGTGATCCCAGGCGGACCGACCGCAGCTCGTGGCCGTCGATCCGCACGGACCCAGTTTGGGGGTCGTATAGGCGCGCGATCAGTTTGGCGAGGGTCGATTTGCCGGCACCGGTTGCGCCCACGAGGGCGACCGTCTCGCCGGCGTCGATGTGCAGGGTGACGTCGTGGATGACCGGGTGCTCCGGCACATAGCTGAAGGTCACGTGATCGAGGTCGACCGCGCCGGCGACCGGGGGAAGTTCGGGCGCTCCGGGCGGGTCGGCCAGCTTGGGTGTTGTGTCAAAGACCGAATGGATCTTCTCAAGCGCGGCCATCGACGACTGGAAGTCGTCGTAGATCTGTGACAGTTGCTGGATCGGGTCGAAGAAGTTGGCGAGGTAGCCGATGAAGGCGACCATCACTCCGATTTCGATCTGATGGTCAAGGACACCGATGGCGCCAAACCAGAGCACGACCGCGAGGCCGATGCCCGACAGGAGCTCGATTCCGGGGAAATACGTCGCCGACAGGCGGATCGTCTGCATGTTCGCTTCGCGGTAGTCGGCGTTTGCCCGTCGGAACGCCTCGCGTGCCGGGGCTTGGCGCCCAAAGCCCTGAACGACGCGCACTCCCGCCAGGTTCTCCTGCAGCACGGTCAGGACGTTGGCGACGGACTCGCGGGTACGGCGATAGGCCCGGGCCGAGTTGACGCGGAACCACGCGGTCCCGAGCGCGAGGAACGGGAACACGGCAAATGACAGGAGTGCCAAGCGCCAGTCGTAGACGAACAAGATGACGATGACGCCGATGAATGTCAGGCCGTTGACGACAACCGACGTGAAGCCGTCCGTGACGAGGTCGTTGAGTTGTTCGATGTCGCTGGTCAGGCGGCTGACGCTCCGCCCCGTGGGCGACCGCTCGTGGTAGCCGAGCTCGAGTGCCATGAAGTGCGAGAACAGCTTGACCCGCAGGTCATAGAGCATCCGTTCGCCGATCCAGCTCGACAGGAAGTTTTGTGCGTATCCGGCGGCCCAGCCGACCAGTCCTGCGACGACGAACGCCGCGACCGTCAGCAGCAGCACTTCTTCGTTACCGACGGTGATGCCCTTGTCGATTCCGATCTGTGCCAGTGCCGGACCCGCCAGCCCGGCCGCGGCGACGACGACCGTAAGCACGAGGGCCACGATGATGCGACCGCGGTAGGGGCGTGCGTACGGAATCAGCCGGCGGAGCTGGCGACCGGAGGGGTGGTCGATGCCCTCCATGTCGTCCTCGGCGTGCGCGCCACCGAGACGTCGCCCACCACCACCCGGGAGCCCCATGCGGCCGGTTCCGGCACGGGTCCCCATCAGGCGTCGCCCAGCACGAGGTCCGGGCGCGCGAGGCCGGTGTCGTGGATGTCGCGGTACAGCGCGCTGTCGGCGTACAGGTCGGCGTGGCGCCCGCGCGCGGCGATACTGCCCCCGTCGAGCAGGACGAGCTCGTCGGCAAGGCGGATTGTCGACAGACGGTGGGCGATGATGATCGTTGTCCGCCCCTCCATGACCGTCCGCAGCGCGTCCTGGATTTCGCGTTCGGTGCTCGCGTCCACCGACGCCGTGGCCTCGTCGAGGATCAGAATGCGGGGGTCGGTGATGATGGCCCGGGCGATGGCCAGCCGCTGGCGCTGGCCACCCGACAGGGTGTAGCCGCGTTCGCCGACCACGGTGTCGTAGCCGTCGGGCAGGGCCTCGATGAAGGCATCAGCGCGCGCCATCCGCGCCGCGGTGCGGACCTCGTCGTCGGTCGCGTCGGGGCGCCCGTAGGCCAGATTCTCGCGCACGGTCGCTGAGAAGAGGAACGGCTCCTGGGAGACGACGCCGATCTCACGGCGCAGATCGTTCAAGGCGACCGTGCGGATATCGGTGTTGTCGATGAGCACGCGGCCTGCGCTCACCTCGTAGTAACGGGGAACCAGTTCGGTCAGGGTGCTCTTCCCGGCGCCGGTCATGCCGATCAGCGCGACGGTCGCGCCGCCGGGGATCGTCAGATCGATCCCGCGGAGCACGTCGCGGCCAGGGGTGTACGCAAAGTGAACGTCCTCGAAGCGGACCTCTCCAGGTCCCGGTGGGAGGGGTACGGGGTACTCGGGGTCCTGGACGTCGGGGACCGCGTCGAGGATTTCGAAGATGCGCTGGCCGCCGGCGATCGCGCGTTGGGCGTTGCCGATCAGGACGCCGATGATCCGGAACGGGCCCATCAGCAACGCGAGGTACAGATAGAACTGCACGAACTGGCCGAGGTTGAGCTCGTGGCGGATAACCAGCGTCCCGCCGAAGGCGAGGACCACGGCGAGTCCGAGGATCGGCAGGAACGTCAACAACGGGGCATAGAAGGACTCGAGCCGGGCGGCATCCATATTGCGCCGGAACGCGCTCATCGAGACCTCAGAGAACTGGTCGGTCCGGTAGTCCTCGCGGCCGAACGCCTTAATAACACGGATCCCGGCGACGCTCTCCTCGGCGGCCTGGGCGACCTCACCGGATTTCTGCTGGACGTCGAGCCGGACGGGTGCGCTCCGCTTGGAGTAGCGCGTGGCGACGACCAGCAATCCCGGGCCGACGAGCATTGCGACGGCCGCGAGGGCGGCGTTCATCCAGAACAAGATGACCGTGATGAGGATCAGCTGGAGCGTGTTCATGAACAGGAACACCACGCCGTACCCAAGAAAGAAGCGGACCACCTGCAGGTCGTTCGTCGCCCGCGACATCAATTGCCCGACGGGCATCCGGTCGAAGAATGCGAACGACAGTCGCTGGATATGGGCGAAGACCGCGTCACGCAGGTCGGACTCCACGCCAAGGCTGATCCGCCCGGCCCAGAGCCGTCGCCAGCGGTTCAGGACGAACCGCACCGAGATGATTACCAGCGTGATGACCACCAGCGGCGTGAGCTTGCTGCGGTCGCCCGCCAGGATCACGTCATCGATCACCAGCCGGGTGATGTACGGCAGCGCAAGGGTGCATACCATCAGGGCTGCGCCGAACAGCGCCGCCATCACAATCGGCAGCCGGTACGGGCGCAGGTAGGAGAGAAGGCGGAGGAGTGTGGGCAAGGTGATTCACCGGTGAACGATATCGAGCGGGGATCGGCCGCTCAAGCGGGATCCGACGGCGACACAACGCCCGCCACAGCGGAGCGCCAGTTGCTGTCGGTGCCCAACGTCAGCGAGGGTGCCGACCCCGACATCATTGCGGCACTTGACGACGCATGCCGTCGGTCCGGGACGACGGTGCTCGATCGGCACAGCGACGTCGACCACAACCGTACGGTCTTCAGCCTGGCGGGGTCGCCCGTGTCGTTGACGGCGTCACTGGTCGGCCTCGCGTCGGCGGCGGCGCGGTGGATCGACATCCGGCGTCAGCGCGGTGTTCACCCCCGCACCGGGGCGCTCGACGTCGTGCCCGTGGTGGTGCTCGACCCCGGCGACTTCCCTGACGCTCGCGCGACGGCGATGGCGGTCGCGGACGGAATCGCGTACGACCTCGAGATCCCGGTGTTCTACTACGGCCAAATCGCCACGCGGCCCGAACTGGCGCGCCCGTACGGCCTGCGTCGGCATGGTCCCGACGCGCTCGCGGCGCTCATCGCCGACGGCACCCTGCGACCGGACGTCGGGCCGGAGCGCCTGCACCCGACCGCGGGCTGCGTCCTGGTGGGCGTCCGGCCGCCGCTGATCGCCTGGAACGTGCGACTCCCACACGCATCGCTCGGAGAAGCGCGGGCGATCGCCGATCGGGTGCGAGAGAGTGGGGGAGGTGTGCCCGGTGTCCGGGCACTGGGGTTGTACTTGCCCAGCGCAGGCATTGCGCAGGTGTCGATGAACCTGGAAGACTCTCGCAGTGCGCCGCCCTGGGTGGTCATGCAGGCGGTCCGCCGCGAAGCAGATCGTCTCGGGGTCGAGTTGGGTGCGAGCGAACTCGTGGGGCTGATGCCGCGCGCTGCGCTGGGCGGGGTCGACCCCGGGGAACTCGGTCTGGAAGAGTTTCGGCCGTCGCAACTGCTCGAGGTCAGCTGCCCCGCGCTCGCCCGAGACGAGAATTAAGGAGTACGTGATCGCCAAGCGTCGCAAGCCACGTCCCACCGGTCCGCCTCCGGCGCACAGCCCGAAGCGCGAACGTGATGCCGCCGACCCCGCGAAGGCCGGACCCAAGCGCAAGTCCGGCGAACCGGTACCCCCGGCCGCGGCGGGCGTCTTGAAACGCGCGGGGTTCATCTCCGCCGGCTACTCGCTCGTATTGATCTTCATCCTGCACCTTGGCGTCGCGCTCGGCGTGGCGATCGGATTGTTGGGCTTCGCGATCATGGTGCCGATGGGCCTGCTGATCGATCGCTGGCGCTACCGTTCCCAAATGCGCAAGTGGACCGGGTCCCGGGCCGGGGCCAAGTGAGCGGCGGACGCCTGGAGGCGCCGCGCGGTACCCGAGATGTCCTCCCGTCGGAGCACCGGCTACGGCGGCGAATCCTGGAGGCGGCCGCGAGCGCCTTTGACGCGTACGGCTTCGGGCGGATCACCACTCCGACCTTTGAGCACACGGACGTGTTCGAACGCGGGGTCGGTACCAGCACCGACATCGTGCGCAAGGAGATGTACACATTCGATGATCGCGGCGGGCGGTCGATCACGCTGCGTCCCGAAGGGACCGCCGGGGTCGTGCGGGCCTTCGTTGAGCACGGGATGCACAAGCTCCCGCTGCCGGTGAAGCTCTGGTACACGGGCCCGATGTTCCGCTATGAGGCGCCACAGTCCGGGCGGTTTCGGGAACACACCCAGATCGGGGCTGAGGTCATCGGGTCGGCCGACCCGCTGCTGGACGCCGAGGTGATTGCGCTGCTTGCGGGCCTGTATGCGGGACTCGGGGTCCCGGACGTGCGTCTTCGGATCTCGAGTCTGGGCGACGCCGCCACGCGCGGCCCGTACCGGACGCGCCTGACCGATTACCTGGTGGGCCATGTCGATGCGCTGCCCGAGGATGCACGCCAGCGCATGGTCGACAACCCGATGCGCCTGTTCGACAGCAAGGATCCCCACGTGGCCGCCGTCATGGCCGGTGCACCCCGCATCGTGGACGCACTCTCGGAGGCAGCGGCGGCGCACTACGCCATGGTCCGGGCCGCGCTCGACGCTGTCGGGGTGGACTATGACGAGGACCCGGCCCTGGTGCGGGGGTTGGATTACTACACCCACACGGTGTTCGAATTCACCTGCGACCGGTTGGGCGCGCAGAGTGGCATCGGGGGCGGCGGCCGCTATGACGGCCTGGTCGCGGCACTCGGCGGCCCCGAGTTGTCGGGCGTGGGCTTCGGGACCGGGATCGAGCGGATCGTGCTCGCCCTCGAGGCGGCCGGGGCCGGGGCGCCGCCCGCCGCGATCGACGTCTACTTCGCCGTCGTCGACGACGACGTCCGTCTCGAGGCGTTTGCGATGATGGACCGACTGCGTGCTGCGGGGCGCGCCTGCGAGACCGACCGGGCGGGACGCAGCCTGAAGGGCATGATGCGGCACGCGTCCACGGTCGGGGCACGACGGACGGTGATTCTCGGGCCGCGCGAGCGCGAGCGGGGGGTCGCCGTCGTGCGTGACATGGAGTCCGGAGACCAGATCGAGGTACCGATGTCGGAGTTGGAGCAATCACTGTGATCGGTGCCGAGCGCTACCGCACCCATACGTGTCTCGACGCCGCCCGCGCCGAGGGGCAGACCGTCCGGATCGCCGGGTGGGTGCACCGACGTCGGGATCACGGCGGGGTCGTCTTTCTTGATGTGCGCGACCGGAGCGGCATCCTGCAACTGGTGGTCCATCCCGACGCAGGGGTGGTCATGGACATCGCCCAGCGCCTTTCGCCGGAAGACGTCGTGAGCGCCACCGGCGTGCTCGTGGGGCGGAGCCCCGAGACCGTGAACCCGAAGATCGCGACCGGCCGCGTCGAGCTCCAGATCGCCGATCTCACCCTGTTGGCTGAGGCCGCGCCGCTGCCGTTCTCGGTTGAGGATGAGCACACCGAAGCCGGCGAGGAGCTCCGGCTGACCTATCGGTATCTGGATCTCCGGCGGGAGACCCGTCTGCGGGCACTCGAGCTGCGCGGTCGTGTGGTCCGCGCGATCCGGGGCGTCCTGGAGCACGAGGGGTTCCTCGAGGTCGAGACCCCGATGCTCACCCGGTCGACGCCCGAGGGCGCGCGGGATTTCCTTGTGCCGTCACGGCTCCAGCAGGGGTCGTTCTACGCGCTGCCGCAGAGCCCCCAGCTGTTCAAACAGCTGCTGATGGTGGGCGGAATTGAGCGCTACTACCAGGTCGTCCGCTGCTTTCGGGACGAAGATCTGCGCGCGGACCGGCAGCCGGAGTTCACACAGGTCGACATCGAGGCCTCGTTCGTCGAGCCCAGGGACATCCAGCGGCTGATCGAGCAGGTGCTCGTGGCCGCCTGGGCCGAGGCGGGCATCGCTCTCGAGGTGCCGTTTCCGCGCATGACCTACGACGAAGCCGTCCGCCGGTTCGGATCGGACCGCCCGGATCTGCGCTTCGGGTGCGAGATCCGGGATTGGAGTGCCGCCGCTGCGGCGTCGGGGCTCGGGGTATTCGGGTCGGTCGTCTCGGGGGGCGGCGTCGTTCGCGCGATCGTGATTCCCGGCGCCGGCGCGGGAATGTCCCGCAAAGACCTCGATGGGCTCGTGACCGAGGCGCAGGAGTTCGGTGCCAAGGGCCTGGTGTGGGCGGTCCCGGGCAGCGACGGGGCGCTGCGGGCATCGGTCAAGTCCGACTTCCTCGCGGGCCTTGCGGAGGATCTCGGCGCGGGGGAGGGCGACCTCATCGCGATCGTGGCCGACGACGAGCACCGTGCGCACCACGTGCTGGGCACGCTGCGGACCAGGTGGGCCGAGCGCTTCGGACTCATCCCGGACGGGGTGTGGGCGCCGCTGTGGGTAGTCGACTTCCCGCTGGTTGAGTGGAACGCCGACGAACGCCGCTGGGATGCGCTCCATCATCCGTTTACGGCTCCGCGTCCGGAGGATGTGCCGTTGTTGGCGACCGATCCCGGTGCGGTGCTGGCCGAGGCGTATGACGTGGTGATGAACGGGCTCGAGCTCGGGGGCGGCAGCATCCGCATCAATCAGACGCAGCTCCAGGAGCGTGTGTTCGGGGTGATCGGTCTCGACGCCGAGCAGGCACAGGAGCGGTTTGGCTTCCTGCTGCGCGCACTCGAACTTGGTGCGCCTCCCCATGGGGGTGTGGCCCTCGGTCTCGATCGCCTCGTCATGCAGTTGGCCGGAGAGCGGTCCATCCGTGACGTGATTGCGTTTCCGAAGACCGCGACCGGCAGCGACCCGCTGACCGGTGCGCCGGCCGGTGTCGATCCGCCGCAGTTGCGCGAGCTCGGCATTCGGTCGACGGTGACCCCGCCGCAGGCCGCGACCCCGTAGGGGGCGTGCGCGACCGCCCCGCTCCGGACGGCTCGGGAGGGTCGCGCACGACTCCGGTCGTGCGTCGCCCTACGCCGGCGGCTCGAGGGCGCGGCGTGCATCGCGCTGGAGCGCGTCGGCGAGCTGGACGAGCGCCGGCGTCCCCGGGCGCGCCCCCCACCGAATGTCGATGCGGTGGGCATCCTCAAGTGCCGAGAGGGCGGACATGAGCTCGAGGATTCCGGCACGATGGCCGCCCACACCCAGCTCCGCTGCGGCCCGTTCGATCTCAAACCTGACGGTGCCGTCGTCGGGCGTGCCGGCGTCGAGCCACTCGGCGACCAGGAGCATCTCAAGGCGGTCGGGAAGGGTGTCCGACATCGTCGTTTAGCGTACCTCGACCCGGTCTGGAACGGGTCGCCGACGGGGTGCGCGGCGGGACCGGTACGGATTTCGTCAGAACGCTTGAGTTGCCGGGGCCGATTGTCGACACATTCCAAAGCAACTACTCTGAGAGGACCCGACCGTGTGCGCCACCGGCGCGAGGCCTGAGCCAACACTTACACACCGGGATGCGATGTTTGGTCGCCGCACATGCTGCCGCGGCTGCACGCGTCCCACCTGCTACGGCAGGTTCAGCACTCATTCCGGAGCGGCACGGTGGGGCCTCATTTCTTCAGGCGGCCACGCGTGAGCGCGCTGCGTGAACGCTTCAACGCCCTCTCCGGGCGTCAGAAGATCATCGGCGGTGCCGTCACGCTCCTGGTACTCGTGCTGGTCTTCCGGATGATGAGCGGCGGGTCCGGCGGATCGGGATCCACGACATCGGCGATCCCGACACCGGTGCCGACCGGCATCCACGTGGCCTCGACCACGCCCGTCGGCGCCCGCGTCCAGACCGATTCCCTCACCCCGGCAGCCGTGACGGCCGCCCTGCGCAACCAGGAGATCGTGGTGGTGGCGTTTGTGATGCGCGGTCAGGCCGACGACGACGCGGTCGCCTCGGCGGTCGCGGGGCTCGCATCACCCCAGCAGTCGATCGCCGGCGTGAAATATCTCGTCTATGACGTCGCCGCGGCTGCCAAGTACGGTGATCTCGCGACGATCCTCGGGGTCACCGGCACACCGTCGGTCGTCATCATCGGCAGCGATGGCCGTATCGCCAACGCGTGGACCGGCTTCGTGGACGCCACCGTGATTCAGGCCGCGCTAAGCCAAGCCATCAGCTCCGGCGGCTGAGCCGGGGGGCGACAGCGGCTTGGGCACGGTGCGACCGGCTAACCTAGCCGCGTGCCGAGCTACCCGCCTGAGCTGATCCGCCACATCGCCGCGCCCGTTGGTGCCGGGCCGCTGCCCGATGCCGACGCGGTCGGCGAGTCGGGCGCGGTCGGATGCGGTGACATCGTCCGGATTCAGCTGCGGATCGACGGGGATCGGATCGCCGAGGCGCGCTTTCTCGCCTACGGGTGCCCGGCGGCGCTCGGTGCGGCGAGCGCCGCCTGCGAGCGCCTGCGGGGTGCGCCGGTCACCGAGGCCATGCTGTTGTCGCCCAACGACATCGCGGCGGCCGTCGGGGGCCTCGACGATTCGCGCCGTCACGGTGCGGAGATCGTCGCCGATGCGACGGCACGTGCGCTCGAGCGGTGGTTCTCGGCGCGGCTCGGTGATGCCGGGACGCCGCTGCGGGACGGCCGGGTGGCTGTCGCGATGAGCGGAGGTGTGGATTCCGCGGTGGCCGCAATGCTGCTCCGCGACGCCGGGCACGAGGTCGTGGGCGTGACCATGCGCCTCTGGCACGACCCCCACGCGGTCGCCGCCGAGCGCTCGTGCTGCTCGCCCGAGACGGTCCGGTTGGCCCGGGCGACCGCCCATGCACTCGGGATCCCGCACATGACGATCGATGCGGCCGAGGCATTCCGCGCTGGGGTGGTGGAGGAATTCATTGCGGGGTATACGGCCGGGGTGACCCCGAATCCGTGCGTGACCTGCAACGGCAGCGTGCGATTCAGGATCCTCGCCGAGGCGGCGGCCCTCGTCGGCGCCGGCGGGCTGGCGAGCGGGCACTACGCGCGGGTGGTCGCGGGAGTCGACGGCGGCACGGTCATCGCCGCCGCGCGCGACGCGGACAAGGACCAGAGCTACATGCTCAGCATGCTCGGCGCCGACATGCGCGAGCGGCTCGTCTTCCCGCTCGGTGACATGACCAAGCCCGAAGTGCGTGCGCACGCCCGCGCTGCCGAGTTGCCGGCTGCGGAGGCCGTCGAGAGCCAGGAAATCTGCTTTGTCGGGGCCGACGGCTACGGCCCGTTCCTCGAGCGCAACTCGGCGCTCGCCCCGATCACGGGCCCGATCGTCGATCTCGACGGCGTGAGAGTCGGGGAACATCAGGGGTACTGGCGCTTCACCATCGGCCAGCGCAAGGGCATCGGGATCGCTGCGTCGGAGCCGTTGTATGTCGTTGGCACCGATTCGGCGCGCAACGAGGTCCGGGTGGGGCCGCGGGAGGCACTTGCGACCTGGGGCCTGGAACTGCGTCCGTCCGTGACC
>JADGPG010000121.1 GCA_017882545.1 Thermoleophilia bacterium | reverse complement strand
GTGACCGATCGCTCTTTCTCGGACAGCAGCCGGCTCTTCTTCTCGGGACCGGCGATGACGCGCATGATCCCTTCCTCGAGCTCGTCCTGTTCGATGACGCGCTTGCCCTTGCGGGCGGCAAGCAGCGCGGCCTCGTTGATCAGGTTCGACAGGTCGGCGCCGGTGAACCCGGGCGTTTGTCCCGCGAGCGCGTCGAGGTCGATGTCCTTGGCGATCGGCTTGCCCTTGGTGTGGACCCGCAGGATCGCCGCGCGTCCGGCGCGGTCGGGGCGGTCCACCACGATCTGGCGATCGAAGCGGCCCGGTCGCAGCAGCGCGGGATCCAGGATGTCAGGGCGGTTGGTCGCGGCGATCAGGATGATGTTGTCCGTCGTCGCGAAGCCGTCCATCTCGACCAGCAGCTGGTTGAGCGTCTGCTCGCGCTCGTCGTGCCCGCCGCCGAGACCCGCGCCACGGTGGCGGCCCACGGCGTCGATCCCGTCGACGAAGATGATGCAGGGCGAGTCCTGCTTGGCCTGCTCGAACAGGTCGCGGACCCGACTGGCGCCGACGCGGACGAACATCTCGACAAAATCCGACCCCGAGATCGAGAAGAACGGCACGCCGGCCTCACCGGCGACGGCCCGCGCGAGCAGCGTCTTCCCGGTGCCGGGCGGACCGAACAGCAGCACGCCCTTGGGGATGCGCGCACCGAGCGCCTGGAATTTCTTGGGGTTCTCGAGGAATTCCTTGATCTCGTGGAGTTCTTCGACCGCCTCGTCTGCGCCCGCCACATCACGGAAGGTCACCTTGGGAGCATCTGCGGACATGCGCTTGGCCCGCGACTTGCCGAAGCTCATCACCTTGGATCCCCCGCCCTGCATGCGGTTCATCAGGTAGATCCAGAACACGATGAACAACACGAACGGGAGGAGCGTTTCCAGGAAGGTCCACCACGGATTCGTCCCGCGGCCCGCGACCGTGTACGGCGTCTTGGACGCGTTGAGCGCGTCGGTTACCTGGACGTTGTTGTCCGGGTATCCGCTCGAATAGCTCTTCCCGGTCTTCGTCGTGACGTTGAAGGTCTGGTCGGGAAGGTTGATGCTCGCCTTCTGGACCTCATTGCTCTTGATCATGGTGATCAGCGCCGGGAAGTCGGGCGGCGGCGTGCCCGATCCACCGGACACGAACAATCGCTGCGCCACAAATACCAGCAGCAGGAGGATCAGAATCGGGAATAGTGCGCTCTTGAGGAACTTGTTCACGACGCTCCCGCCATGGGACCGAGGGAGGGCTGCGCACCGTGCGCGGGAGGACCCACCCGATGCAGCGGAGTGCGCCGTTCGCGCGCTGCTCGGTCGAATGCCTTCCTGGCGAGAATAGCAGCGTCCGCCATCAGCCCTGAGGAGGGTCGGTACCGGGGTCGAGCACCGCAATGTACGGCAGGTGCCGAAAGCGTTCCGCGTGGTCGAGCCCGTAGCCCACGACGAAGACATCCTCGAGGTCGAATCCGACGTAGCGCGTGTCCAGACCGCGCCGTCGGTGCCCCGGCTTGGTGAGCAGGCTGCAGACCTCCAAGGATGCGGGATCCCGCGAGGCGAGGTTGCGCAGCAGATACGACAGCGTCAGGCCTGAATCGATGATGTCTTCGACGACGAGGACATCGCGCCCGACGATCGGGGAGTCCAAATCCTTGAGGATGCGTACGACCCCGGATGAGTGGGCCGCCGACCCGTAGGACGAAACGGCCATGAAATCGAGCTCGCATGGGATGTCGAGCTCGCGGACCAGGTCGGCGATGAAGAACACGGCCCCCTTGAGCACGCCGACCACCAGCAGGTCGCGGTTGCGGTAGTCCTCTGAGATCTGGACGGCGAGCTCGCCGATGCGCGCCTGCAGCCGCGCGCTCGAGACGAGGACCTCGCCGGGCCGGGGTTCACTCACGCGGGTACGACCTCCAACACGATGGCGGGCTCTCCCGGCGCCGCCAGCGCGCCGGCGGCGAACCGATGACCGGCGACCCAGATCGGGACGTCGTCGACAACGATGACCGGGACGCGTGCGCGCAGCGGCGCGGGCACACCCTCGGACTGCAAGATACGGCCCACACGGGCATGCCCGCCCCCGGGCAGCGCGATCCGGTCGCCCGGACGGGGTCCGCGGACGGCGATAACGGCGCCGGGCGGGATCGCGACCCGCCACCGCTCGGGCGCCTCCGCCGCACCCCGTCGGGACCACACCGCGACATCGCCAAACCGGACCCGACCCGGAACCGGCAGCGGCGCGCCGTCCGGTACCGGCGGGATCTCACCGATCACGCGCAGCACTCCTCCGGCCCGGAGGGCGGCACCGCCGGGGATGTCCCGTCGGGAAGGGCCGGCCATGGTCGCCAGGACGCCGTCGACCGTCGCCGCGCCGGCCGCATCGCCGTCGATGCCGGCGGACACCACCAGACGTCGCACCAGCAGCCGCTGTACGGCGACGCGCTCCGCGGCGAGCGCGGCCACGACCAGGCCGTCGTCACGCGCGCACCGTCCCCAGGCCGCCGCCGCCACCTCATCCAGCACGGCCTGCTCATCCCGCAAGAGGTCGGCGAACCTGCCGATGTTGCGGCCCGCACCAGGATGGAGGTCCTCGAGCCCGGCGACCAGGCCGCGCGCGCGTACCCGCGTATAGGCGCCGTCACGATTGGACGGATCGTCGGCGGCCGCCAGGCCCTCCGCGGCGCACCAGGCCGCGGTCTCGTCGCCGGAGACGCCGAGCAGCGGTCGCACCAGGTCGCCGTTCCGTGGGGCCATTCCGAGCGCGCCGGTGCGGCCCGTGCCCCGGGCGATGCGCATCACGACCGTCTCGGCCTGATCGGAGGCGGTGTGACCGGTCGCGATCACGTCCCAGCCCTCGCGCGCCGCGACCTCCCGCGCGGCGGCGTACCGGGCGGTGCGTGCCCGCACCTGCAGCCCCGGACCGGCCTCGAGCGCCAGGCGCACGATCGTGCACGGCACCTCGAGCGCTGCGGCGGTCGCGGCGACCGCACGGGTCTCCTCGGCGGCCTCGGGCCGAAGCCCGTGATCGAAGGTCACCACTCCCACGGCCCCGGTACGGGCCCCGACGAGCCCGTACAGCAGGCACAGCGAATCGGGTCCGCCCGACACCATCGCCAGCACACGCTCGCCCCGCGCCGGCGCATCGTGCATGGCGATGAATGCTGCGATCCGCGCCAGGAGAGGGTCGGTCGTCACGAACCCAGTATGCCGCGTCGTGGGCGCGCCGTCCGGCTAGGCGCCGAGCCGCGGCGCGATCGCGGCGAGGTCGCTCGCCGTGACCTGGCCATTCACCGTGGAGATGAGTTGGCCACGCGAACCGATGAATGCGGTCACCGGTAGCGCGATGCCTCCGTAGCGGGCGAGCAACGTCCCGTCGGCGTCCTTGCCCAGCGGATAGGTCGCTCCCACCGTCGTGGCGAAGGCGCGGCTTGCGCCGTCTTCGTCGAGAGTCGCGATCCCGAGAACCGCGACCCGCCGATGGGACTTGGAGAACTGCTCGAGCGCCGGCATCTCCTGACGACAGTAATTGCACCAGGACGCCCAAAAACTGACGATCACGGGCCGGCCGCGATACGCGGCCAGGCTCAGGGGCGTGCCCCCGTGGAGATTCGGCACGACGAAGGTCGGCGCCGGGCCGCCGCCCGAGAGCTTCAGCGTGGCCTGGGTGTTGGAGGACATCCCGGACGAACACCCGGCGAGTGCCAGGGCCGCGAGCCCGGTCGCCAGAATGGCTGCCAAGATGCGTCGCACGCCGGTGACGTTACCGCAGACGACGAGGGCAATGACCTCACCCGGACTCAACGCAACGCTCGACCGTTACGACCGCGACCTCGGCGGGCGGCTGCGCGTGCGCGTGGGTGCGCGGCGGCAAATGGCGGGGCTGTTCGGGCTCGCTGCCGATGTCATGTCCCCCGCGTACCGGGTGCTCGTATTGACGCTTATCCTCTGGCGCCCGACACGCGCCCGCGGACTTCGGGCGCTGGTGGCGTCCGTCCTGGCGGCGCTGATCGCCAAACGGCTGCGCGACGCGATCCGGCGGCCACGGCCGGGGTGCCGCCCCGAAGGCGGGCTGCCGAGCCGTCACGCGGCGGCGGCGGCGGCGATCGCCGTCGTCGTGTCCGAACGCCGCGCGGGCCTCGGCCTGCCGATGGCGCTGATCACCGCGGTCGGCCTTGTCGGGCGGGTCACCACCGGCGATCACGATCCGGCCGACGTCATCTCCGGGGCGGTACTCGGCGGCATCGTCGCGCGCGGCGTGGTGTGGATCACGGCCGGCCGGCGGGCGACCGCGGGGGGCTAGACTTACTGGTTCAACGCGGGTCGGCTGGCGCCCCGCCCGGCACGGAGCGAGGGCACGATGGAGATCGACACGGTTGGTGTCGTCGGTGCAGGGGTCATGGGCAGCGACATCGCCTTCGTCACGGCGCGCGCGGGCAAGCAGGTCGTGGTCTGCGACGTCGCCCAGGAGGCGCTCGATCAGGCCGACGCCCGGATTGCGCATCTGACCGACCGCGCGCTCGAGCGCGGCCGGCTCGATGCCGCGACGGCCGACGCCCTTCGCGGAAGAATCACGACGACCGACGACGACACGGTCCTCGCGGACTGCGACCTCGTGATCGAGGCCGTCGGCGAACGCATGGACCTCAAGCGGACGGTGTTTCGCCGGCTGGACGCCCTGCTGGCGCCCGGCGCGCTGCTCGCCTCGAACACGTCCGGCCTGTCGATCTCAGAGATCGCAGGCTGCACCGCGCGGCCGGAGTCGGTCGTCGGCATCCACTTCTTCAATCCGGCGGCCGTGATGCGGCTGGTCGAGGTGATCGAGGGCGACCGCACGACACCCGGGACCCTCGACGCGGCGGAGGCGTTCGTGCGGGAGATCGGCAAGACCCCAGTTCGCGTCCGCGAATGCCCGGGGTTTCTCGTCAACCGCATCCTCGTGCGTGCGATGGCCGAGAGCTACCGCCACGCCACCACGACCGGCGTCGACCCGGCGGCCGTCGACGCCGCCGTTGCGGCGGCGGGTCCGGCGCCGATGGGGCCGTTTGCGCTTGGCGACCTGATCGGCCTCGACACGATGGGCCACGTCCAGCGCGACCTCGAAGACGCCTACGGCGAACGGTTTACCGATGCGGGCACGATCACCGCCCAGGTCGCGCACGGCCGCCTGGGACGCAAGAACGGCCTCGGGTTCCTGGCCCCGGGGGCCGCCGACCCGGTGATTGGCGACGACGCGCGCACCGCGGCCGAGCGCTACTACCTCGGCGCCGTCGACGAGGCGCTGCGCTGCGACGAGGAAGGGATCGCGGCGCGGTCCGACATCGATACGGCAATGTGCCTCGGCGCCGGATGGGAACACGGTCCGCTGGCCTGGGCGGATGCCGCGGGAGCGACGCAGATCCTTGCCAGGATGCAGGAACTCGCCGAGACCGCCGGAACTCGATTCACGCCGAAAGCGCTCCTTGCACGCCGCGCGGCCGACGGGGGCGCGCTTCTCGACGACGCCGACCTCGACCCAGGATCCTGACCGCGATGACCGCATCACCCGACCGCCCCGACACGTTCGGCACCCCGTACCCGGGCCTTGCCGGCGCATCGGTCCTGAGCCTGATGGAGCATCCTCCCGAGGCGGTCGCCGCGCTCCTCACGAGCGCCGAGTGGCTGGCGCGGACCCCCCGGGCCGCCTGGCCGCGCCTGCTCGAGGCCAAGATGATTGCCCTGATCTTTGAGCGTCCGAGCACGCGAACCCGCGTGAGCTTCGAGGTCGGCATCACCCATCTTGGCGGCCATGCGTTGGTGTTGGCCGGACGCGACATGCAGATGGGGCGCGGAGAGACGATCGAGGACACCGCCAAGGTCCTGTCGCGGATGGTCGACGCGATAGTGCTGCGGACCGGTCCGCACGAGACGTTGGAGGAGCTCGATCGTCACGCGAGCGTCCCCGTCATCAACAGCCTGAGCTATGCCCACCACCCCTGCCAGGCGCTCGCGGACGCGCTCACGCTGCGCCAGCGTTTCGGGGCGCTCGACGGCCTGCGCGTCGCGTACGTCGGCGACGGCAACAACTGCTGCGCGTCACTGATGATCGTCGGTGCCCTGACCGGGATGGAGGTGGTCGCCGCCTGCCCGGCGGGCTACACGCCCGACCCGGAAATCGTCGCGTGGTGCAATGCGACCGGCGCCGGCACCGGCGGTTCGGCCTGGGTCACCGACGACCCCGCGGCGGCGGCGGCCGGCGCCCGCGCGATCTACACCGACACGTGGATTTCGATGGGCGACGAAGACGACGCGGACCGGCGGCGGCGCGACCTTGGCCCGTACCGGGTCGACGATGCGCTCGTGGCGGCGGCTGCTGCGGACGCCGTCGTGCTGCACTGCCTTCCGGCGCACCACGGTGAGGAGATCACCTACGAGGTGTTGCACGGTCCGCGCTCGGCGGTGTGGGATCAGGCCGAGAACCGCATCTATGCCCAGGCAGCGCTGCTCGGGCACCTGCTGGCCTAGCGCCACCGCTTCCACGAGGCGCCCGTGCTCCCGCTGATCGATGAGTTCGCGCCCCGCCGCTGGCCGATCCTGACGATCGCGCTGATTGCGATCTGCATCGCGGTGTTTGCGTACGAGCAGACCCTGCCCGCCGACGGCACGGCAGGCAGCCGGCAGGCCTTCGAATGCACATGGGGAATGATCCCGTCCGAGGTCGTCCACGGCGCGGACCCGACGGTGGCGACCGTCAACGCAGCCCACCCGCAGGCGCCCCTGACCTGTGAGGGTCTCAACCAGCGCCACAGCCGGTACCTGACGCTGATCACGAGCATCTTTCTCCACGCGACGTGGTGGCATCTGCTCGGGAACATGCTGGTTCTGTGGGTCTTCGGCGGCAACATCGAGGACCGGGTCGGGCGGGTACGGTTCCTGCCGTTCTTCCTCGCGTGCGGGGCCGTGGCCGCCCTGGTCCAGGCCTGGTCCCAGGGCTCCAGCACCGCGGTCGTCGTCGGCGCCTCCGGAGCCATCGCCGGACTCGTCGGTGCCTACCTGGTCCTGTTCCCCCGCGTCGGGATCTGGACCCTGATGTTCTTCGTGATACCGATGAAGGTCCCGGCGTGGGTCTGGGCAGCGATCTTCGTGCTGATTCAGTTCGTGGACGTGTCCGGCGGGTCGGCCGGCGTCGCCACGATGGCGCATCTGGCCGGGGTCGCGGTCGGGGCCGCGTCCATCAGGCTTGTCGCCCGCGGGCGCCCGGACTACGAACATGTCCCCCGGACCTTCCGCTTCTCGGCGGCCGCCTGATGGGCTGGCGCGACCTGCTGCGCCGGCGCGAACCATCGCAGCCATGGGTTCCGGTGGCCGTCGCCATGCATGAACCGGAAGCGGATATGCTCATCAACGTCCTCCAGAGCGCGGGTATCCCGGCGATGCAGCGCCGCACGGGCTTCGACAACCCCGGCATGCTCGCCGCCGGGCCGAGGCAGATCCTCGTTCGGGCGCAGGACCAACTGGAGGCGCACGCGATCCTCGATCCGCTGCCGGAAGATCCGGAGACCGAATGAGCCCCCCGATCATCGCCTCACGCCTGATCGCCGGTACCGACCCCGTCACCGCGGCCACCGACGCCGCCCGCGAGGTCGCTGCCACCCTCGGCGGTCCCGCGGACCTGGTCGTGGTATTCGCCAGTCGTGAGCTCTGCGGTGATCCCGGTGCGATTAGGGACGCGATCGCCGCCGAACTGGCGCCAGCGCACCTGATCGGGTGCATGGGCGCTGGGGTCGTCGGCGACGGTCAAGAAATCGAGGACCGCCCCGCGCTGGTCGTCTGGGGCGCGATCCTGCCGGGCGCGCGCATCACCCCGTTGCGGGCCGTGGGCTGGCGTACGACCGACGGCGACATCGAGGTCGCCGGGTGGCCCACCGAGGCAGGCGGCGGCGAGACGAGCGGGCTGCCCGGGGACGACGACGTGGTGATCGCCCTCGCCGATCCGTACACCTTCCCGATCGACATCCTGATGAGGACCATCTCCGACGCGCCGTGGCGACCGCCGGTGGTCGGCGGGCTGGCCGCCGGTGGCGAGCGGCCCGGCGAACATGTGCTGTGGCTCGACGATCACGTCATGCACGACGGGCTGGTCGCCCTGAGCATCGGCGGGATCAATCTGATCACGGCGGTCTCCCAGGGGTGCACTGCGGTGGGCCCGGAGATGGTGGTCACCGACGCCGACGGACAGGGCCGGATCTATGCGCTGGCGGGCGTCCCGGCGCTGACCAAGCTCGAGCAGATCCTCGACGGGCTCGACGACCGCGCGCTCGAACTTGTCAACGGCGGGATCACCCTCGGAATCGTGATGAACGAAAACAAGCCCGACTACGACTCGGGCGACTTTCTGATGCGCGGCATTCTCGGGGCGAATCCGGACGACGGTTCCATCCACGTCGGCGAGCAGGTCCGCATCGGGCAGACCGTGCGACTACACGTCCGCGACGACATCTCCGCCGATTCTGATCTCAATAGCGTGACACGGGCGGCATCAACCGCGCTGGACGACGACATCGCGGGTGCGTTGGTGTTCACATGTATCGCACGGGGCTCGGCGATGTTCACCGCACCACACCATGACGCGGCGGTCATCGCCGACCGCTTCGGCGACCCGCCCGTGGCGGGGCTATTTTGCAACGGCGAGTTCGGTGCCGTCGGCGGGCGTACGTTCCTGCACGGGTTCACGGCGACGATCGCGGTTTTTGGTGGTGAATATTCCGCTAAGTCGCTATAGCGCGTCGGTGTGCGTCGCTACACACGTTTCTTACACAAATACGCACGCCGCCGTGGTAGACAGGTCCCTACGGACGTAACAGACGATAGGGAGCCAGCTTTATGAGCGACACCGAGAACCCGGCTGCACGAGGCAAGATCGGCGAACAGATCTACGCGCAGGTCAACGCACTCGTCGGCGCGGAGGAGATCACACGCACCCAGGCGTTCCAGCGCATCGCCGAGGAGCGTGGCAGTCGTGCGGGAACGGTGGCGGCGAACTACTACCGGATCGCGCGAATCAAGGACGGCGGCAGGAGTTCCCGTCCGCGTGGACGCAAGGCGGCGGCGCGGACGGCAGACACCGACGCAGTGATTGCGCGGGCGACCGAGTCGATCAACGAGCTGACCGCGCTCGTGCGGTCCCAACGCCGCGAGCTCGACCGGCTCTCGGAGAAGGTCGCGCAGATCGACAAGCTCCGCGCGCTACTCGCCAACTGACGCATGCGCGGGGGGTCAGGGGCGCACCACGCGCTTCTGGCCCCCGGCGGCGAGCACCTGGGCCACCTCCGACAGACCGATCTCCGGGCCGAGCAATTCCGCGAATAGCTCGGGTGCCGCGCTGATCGCCGTCAGCGCGGCCCGGAAGGTCGCCGGCGTGTGGTGGTACGACGCCTGCAGGGTGATCTCGCCATAGTGCACGGGACCGGCCGGCACGCCCAGGACCTCGCCGGGGCCGGGGCCGCCGTGCAGATTCACCTCGCCGCCGGGCCGCACCAGCGCGACCGCGGTCTCCCACACCGACACCGCCCCGACCGCCGCAACGGTCACGTTGGCGCCCCGGCCCTCCGGCGTCATCGCCCGCACCCGCGCGAGACCATCGGCGTCGCGGGGCGCGTCCTCGGTGGCCGCCGCCCCCATCCGCACCGCAAGGGCGCGGCGCTCCGGATGCGGGTCGCAGAGGATCACCTCGCATCCGCGTCGCGCCAGCGCGGCACAGATCACCTGCCCCTGCAGCCCTCCGCCCAGGACGACGACCGACTGCCCGGCGGCGGCGGCCGACCGCTCCGCCCCGCGGAGTCCGCAGGCCACCGGTTCGCTGAGAGCGGCCAAGGCCGGGTCGACACCGTCGGGAATCGCCAGCAGGTTGACCGCGGCGATCCGCGCCGGCACCCACAGGTACTGCGCATAGGTGCCGCTCAGGTAGACGATGTCCGCGCACAGCCCCTCCCGCCCGGCGTCGCACCACTCGCAGACCCCGCACGGCGCCGAGTTGGCGACGACGACGCGGTCGCCCACGGCAGCCCGCGCCTCGGGCCCGGCCTCCACGACGGTGCCGGCGCCTTCGTGCCCGAACGGCACGGGCACGGGGCCAAGTGACGGGTGCATGCCGCGCGCCAAGATCTTAGCGTCGGTGGCGCAGGTCAGGGCGGCGTCAACCTCGACGACGACCTCGCCCGGACCGGCGGTCGGGCGCGGGCGCTCCTCGAGGCGCAGGTCGCCCGGACCATGGAGGATCAATGCGCGCATGCCGGGACGGTAGCGGCCGCGCGCGGCCGCTGCGTCCACCCGTTCCAGATCCCGTCCCGCTAGCATCCCCTGCGCCAGTGGAGACCTCCAGCCCGTATCCCGAGCATCTGCGCGTCCGCGTCGAGGACTATCTCCGCGACATCGACTTTCTGCCGCCGGAGCCGGCGCTCCGAACCCAAGCGGCCGGGACGGAGGGCCTCGTCGTGGCGATGCGGTACTCACTGCTTGCGGGCGGCAAACGCTTTCGACCGGTGCTGGCGCTGGCGACCGCGGAGGCGCTCGGTGTCGACCCCGACCTACTGCTGCCCGGCGCCGCCGCGCTGGAGCTGATCCACACCTACTCGCTGATCCACGACGACCTGCCGGCGATGGATGACGACGACCTGCGCCGTGGCAAGCCGACGTGCCACAAGGCCTTCGGTGAAGACGCGGCGATCCTCGCTGGCGACGCGCTGTTCGCCGAGGCGGTCCGGATCGTGTGCGAGCGCCAGACCGGCGGCGCCGACGTGCAGATCGGCATCCTCGCCGAGATCAGCCGCGCGACCGGTGTGGGCGGGATGGTCGGGGGGCAGTTTCTGGACCTGCGCGACGTGGGGCTCGACTCCGCCGACTCGCTGCGGCGGGTGCACCTGCTCAAGACCGGCCGACTGATCGGCGCGTGCGTCCAGTGTGCCCTGATCCTGGCGCCGCCGACGCCGGAGATCGCCCAACGCTACCGGGCCTTCGCGGACGAACTCGGGCTCCTGTTTCAGATCGTCGACGACATCCTCGACGAGGTCGGCACGGAGGCGCTCCTCGGAAAGGCGGTCGGTGCCGATGCGCGTCGGGGCAAGGCCACCTATGTCAGCGTGCACGGCCTCGAGCACGCACGGCGCTTGGCCGACGAACGGCACCGTCACGCACTGGGGTTGCTCGACGCGATTCCCGGGCCGACGCGCGATCTCGCCGCACTGGCCGACCACGTCTACGAGCGCCAGAGCTGGCCCGGCACCGGACCGCTAGGCCGCGACGCCCTCGGAGCCGGGAGCGGTTCCCGCGTGCGCCGCTTCGGCGCGCTTGTTCATCTCGACGATGGCGTGCAGAAGACAGCGATAGTCCTGCGGAGCACCGACGCCCTCGACCTCGAGCTCGCGGG
>JADGPG010000120.1 GCA_017882545.1 Thermoleophilia bacterium | reverse complement strand
CTGCCGGGAGAGGCAGCCCGGCTCACACGCGTGCCGCGATGCACCGCACGACCGGCAAGTAGCGGCGCTCATATGCGACTCAGTTGAGAACCTTGGCCTTGGCGGCCGTAAACTCCTCGTCGGTGAGTACACCCGACTCGTGCAATTGCCCAAGCTCCTTGAGCCGCTCCATCGGGTCGGCTTCCGGCGCGGGCGCCGCGGGAGCGGCATCTGCCGGCGGCTGCGGCTGGGCGGCCACCTGCTGCTGTTCTTGGGCGGCCCAACGCCCCTGCTGACGACGGTTGACGCGGTTGGACACGGTGGTCGCCGTGCCGGCGACGACGGCGGTACGGGCGACGGCGCGAAGTAGTGGCATGACAGGTCCTCTCAGCTCAGGATGCGGGTTCGAGCGCGTTGACGGTGTCGAGGAGATCCTCCGCGGAAACCCGCTGGAAGGCGAGCACATGACCGCCGTTGCGGCGCACGGCGGTGGCGAACGGCGCGGCCCACGTGTTCTCGAAGCAGATCAGCAAGGCCGCTTCGCCGGGCTGCAAGACCTCGGCGGCCGTGCTGGCGTCCTCGTCGCCGAGCATGCCCGTGCGCGCTCCGGCGAACACCACGAGATCGTCGACCCCGTCGCCGTCGAGATCGGCGATCTCGACTCCCGAGACAACACCCTGCGCGTCCTTCTGGACCATGAGCACGTCGAGCACGCGAATGATCCCCCGATCGACGAGGTCCACGAACAGCGGTATCGCCTCCCCCGTTCGGGGAGCGTCCGGCGGATAGCCGATCACGACAACGTCAACAGGACCGAGCTCCAGCTCCTCGTCGCTCACGGCTCCTCCTTTGTGTTGGCCCCCAGGTCAACCGCGATGGCGGCCGCACCAGAAGCCGGCCCCATCAGGGGGTGCATTCGAGTGTAACGCCGTCCACCTCACCGCACGTCGCCCAAATCGGATGAAAAGGCTGCCCACCTACAGCACCGTTTGCTGGCCGGGCACAAGGATTCGCACGTCAACGCTCGGCGCCAGCCGCGCCACGTGTTCGGCAAACAGCCGCGGGGGATCTCCTAGACGCACGCGGTGACGAGGAGCGAGCGCGATCGGCAGGAGGGTTCCCCAGTGGATTGGAATAGCTACACGTAGTCGCATCGATGCGACGGCCCGAGCACTATCGAGGGCATTCATGTGGCCTTGACCGAGCCGGGGACCCCATCCGGCGACGGGGACGAGGGCGACCTCGGGCGAGGGCGAGAAGTTGGCCATGCCCGCGAACCGCTCGGTGTCTCCCGCGAAGTACACGACGCGCCCGCCGGCGATGAGGTAGCCGAGCGCCGGCGCGCGCGGGCCGCCCAGACGTCGGCCGTCGTGGTGTGCCTCCACCGCTGTGACCCGGAGCCGGCCGACCCGCGCGACATCCCCCACGCCAAGCTCGCTGACGGCGAGGAAACCCCTGCGGTACAGCCACGCCGCGGCCCCGACGGGCACGATCAAGGGCGTGTCGCGCCCGAGCAGCCGAAGTGAAGCCGGGTCGAGATGATCGTGATGCATGTGTGAGATCAGGACCGCGTCGGGGTCCGCGAACACGGCCTCCTGAGGGAGTGGGACCTGGCGGCGCAGGTGGGCGACCCGGCCGCGCAAGAGCGGGTCGGTGAGCACGCGCACGCCGTCGACTTCGATCAGCGCCGTGGAGTGGCCCAGGAACACGATACGGTCCAGGGGCGCGTCCGTGTGACGGGCGAGGACCGCGCCATCGGCCATTAACGAGAAGGTAGCAACGATGCCCTCAGCGATCGACGAGCGCCGCACCGGACAGCGTCGGAGCGACATGCGGCGCCTGCTCGGGTTTGCCCTTCGGAGTGTGATCCTGCTGCTGGTCGATGGGCTGGCGTTGGTCGCGTTGACCGCCCTCTTGCCGGGCCACGACTCGCTGTCCCTCGAAGCGGCGATTCTCGTTGCGGCCGTCGTGGCGATCATCAACGCGGTTCTGTGGCCGGTCGTCATCCGGATGACGCTGCCGCTGACGATCGTCACATTCGGGCTGGGCTCGCTTGCGCTGAGCGCGGGCATGGTCGCGCTCGCGTTCTATGCCGTGGACGGCAAGACGCCCTCGTTCTGGGATGACATGGCGATCGCGTTTGGCCTTGCCCTCGTGTCGATGCTCGTGGCGCCCCTGCTCGATGTCGACGGGGACGCCCGCCATCTGCGTGTGGTGCGCCGACGGGTGCGAGGCACACGCCGCGAGAATCACACCGATGTGTCGGGGGTGATCCTCTTTGAGATCGATGGCCTTGGAGAGGGAGTGTTGCGCGAGGCGATCCGTGACGGACACACACCCACGATCGCACGCTGGCTCTCAGACGGCACCCACCGACTGCTTGGCTGGGAGTGCGATCTCTCCTCCCAGACGGGCGCAAGCCAGGCCGGGCTGCTGCTCGGCAGCAACTGGGACATGCCCGCGTTTCGCTGGTATGAGAAGGAGTCGGGGCGAACGATGGTCTCCAACCATCCGTCCGACGCGGCCGAGATCGAGCGGCGCCACTCGACGGGCAAGGGTCTTTTGGCGGGCGATGGCACCAGTCGCGGGAACATGTTCTCCGGCGACGCGCCCCGCTGCACGGCCACGATGAGCGTGATCCGCGACCGCTCCCGCTCACGGGCGGGGGACCTGTTCGCGTACTTCTCCGATCCGTACGGGTTCATGCGCACGATCGTGCTCTCGCTCG